>JASHSD010000845.1 GCA_030036985.1 Bryobacteraceae bacterium | reverse complement strand
GAAGGAAGGCGCGCTGGCGCAGAAGCTGGCGGACGACGCCAAGGTCGCGATGGTGCAGGCGCAGAGCCAGCTCGAAACAGCGCAAAGGCATCTCGAAGCCGTACAGCAGGTCACGTCCTCCGAGCAGGTCAAAGAAGCGCAGGCTCAGGTGAACGCGGCCAAGGCTCATTACGACAGCCTGGAGGCGCAGGCAGCGTACGCGCAGGTCCGCAGCCCGATCGCGGGCATCGTATCGGACCGGCCGATTTATCCCGGCGATACGCCCGCGCCGGGAACGCCGATCGTCTCCATCGTCGACATCACGAAGGTTGTAGCGCGCGCCAATATCCCGATCAAAGACGCGGCGCCGGTTCGCGTGGGACGGCCGGCGACCATCACTGGGCCGGAAGGCGTTCTGGCGGGCAAAGTAACGGTAGTTAGTCCCGCGGCCGATCCGAACACGACAACGGTGCAGATCTGGGTCGAGGCCGATAATCCGGAAGAAAAACTGAAGCCCGGCGGGAGCGTACAGGTTTCGATTCGCGCCGATCTGATCAAAGACACCGTGCTGGTTCCCGCCGAAGCCCTGCTCAATTCGGACGAAGGCGGCGAGATGGTGCTGGTGGTGGATAAGAATTCCGTCGCGCACGAACGCAAGGTGACGGTCGGGGTGCGGGAAGGCGCCCGCGTGCAGATCCTCGGCGGGGTTTCGGAAGGCGAGCAGGTGATCACGTCCGGTGGCCTGGGGGTCGAGGACAAAGCCAAGGTCGCGATCAAGTCCGGCGAGGACGAGGACGATGACGATAACGACGACACCAAATAAGCCGCCGGCCACGACAGAGCACTGGACCGCGCAATACTCGCGGCCCGTGATCTTCGTCATCCTCACAGCGGTCGCTGTCGGCGCATATCTGGCGTTCTCGATTCCCATCGCGGTGTTTCCGTCCACGGATTTTCCGCGCGTGGTGATCGGCGTGGACAATGGCGTTTCGCCCATCGATCAAACCGAAGTAATGGTGACTCGCCCCATCGAAGAGGCCGTGAACAGTGTGCCGGGACTGGAGACGGTGCGCTCGACCACCAGCCGCGGATCTGTCGATATCAGTCTCTTCTTCAATTGGAACGTCGACATGTTCCAGACGCTGCAGTATGTGAACGCGGCGCTCGCGCGCACCCAGTCCTCTCTTCCGCCGACGGCGAAGATCACCACCAACCGGCTCACGTTTGCCGCGTTCCCCATCATGGGATACAGCCTGACTTCGGATTCAATCTCGCAATCGAGACTCTGGGAGCTGGCCACGTATACCATCAAACCGCGTTTGAACCGAGTGCCTGGAGCGTCCATGGTTGTGGTGCAGGGCGGGCAGACCCCGGAGTTCCAGATCGAGCCCGATCCGGCAAAGATGCTGGAAGCGCAGATGACCGTGCCCGGAATTCTGGATGCGGTGGCGAAGAGCAACATGATCGATTCGCCGGGCATGCTCGAAAACAATCACGAGCTGACTCTGGCCCTGGTAAGCGGCCAGACGCAAACGCCCGCGCAGATCTCGAATATCGTGGTGAAGACAACGCCCGCCGGTCTGCCGGTGCGCATCGGCGATATCGCGAACGTGATGCCGTCGGTGATGCCGGTTTACACCATCGTGACGGCGAATGGAAAACCGGCCGTCCTGCTCAACGTCTTTCGTCAGCCCGACAGCAACACGGTTGCCGTGTCGGAAGGCGAGGACGCGGAGATGGCGCAGATCCGCAAAACGCTGCCGCCGGGTGTGGAGGTAGGGACCTTTTACAGGCAGTCCACGCTGGTGCGCGACGCCATCGACAGCGTGCGCGACGCCATTCTGATCGGGTTGATTCTGGCTGCAATCATTCTGGTGCTGTTCCTGCGCGACTGGGGCAGTTCGCTGGTGGCGGGGCTGGTGATTCCGGCCACGATCGCGATTACGCTGATCACGCTCAAAGCTTTGGGGCAGAGCTTCAATCTGATGACGCTCGGCGGGCTGGCCGCGGCGGTCGGGCTGGTGATCGACGACGCCATCGTGGTGGTCGAGAACATCGTGCTGCATCGCGACTCCGGCCAGAGCCTGAGCGAAGCCATTCGCAGCGCGCTGCGCGAGATCCGCATCCCGCTGATCGGATCGACGGTGACGCCGATCGTGGTCTTCCTTCCTCTGATCTCAATTACGGGCGTAACGGGAGTTTTCTTCCGCGCGCTCGCCATCACGGTGGGAATGGCGCTGCTTACGTCGCTCGCGCTGGCGATGACCTGGACGCCGACGCTGAGCCATTTTCTGCTGAAAAAGACCGGCAAAGCAACCGGAGCCCATGAGGAGTTCACGGGCAATCGGCTGATGCGGATCTATGAACGAGCGCTGCGCTTTGCCCTGGCATGGCCTTGGGCACTGGCGGGCGCCGCCGTGGTTCTGATCGCGGCCTCGTATTTCTGCTACAACGCGTTGGGCAGTGACCTGCTGCCCGCCATGGACGAAGGCGCCTTCGTGCTCGATTACCTCATGCCCGCGGGCGCATCTCTGAACGACACGAATCGGGTGCTGCTCGGGGTCGAAAAGATTCTGGCGAAGACGCCCGAGTTTGAAAGCGACTCGCGCCGGACAGGTCTGCAGTTGGGACTGGCCGCGGTGACCGAGGCGAATACCGGCGATTTCCTGGTGCGGCTGAAAGCCAATCGAAAGCGGTCCATCGAGCAGGTGATCGACTCCGTCCGCGACAAAGTCAACGACGAATACCCGCAGCTCGATGTCGAGTTCACGCAGGTGC
>JASHSD010000844.1 GCA_030036985.1 Bryobacteraceae bacterium | reverse complement strand
TTCGCAAACTCAGTCCGCATGCGAAGGCGTTCGTCAGGCTTTGGCGCGCGGTGGGTGACGACGTGCGCGGCGCCGGCGCGCTCATGCACTCGGATCTGATCCGGGCGGCATCGGCCAACAACGAACCGGCGCGAATCTGGTTGGATGGATTTCTGAGTTTCAGCCCGCTCGAAGGCGAGTTCGTAAGTTCTCTGGCGCGGTGCTGCGACGTTACGCTGACGCTGACGGATTCGCCCGCAACGGACGACGCGCGCAGGCTGGCCCTGCGGCTCGGCGCGGAAGACCGGCTGCTGACCGGTTCCAAACGCAATCCGGAAGCCACGGTGGTGGAAGCGCGCACGCTCGAACGCGAGGCGGATGAGATCGCGCGCCGCATTCTCGCGCTGCACGAGAGCGGCGCGCCGTTTCGCGAGATGGGCGTGGCTCTGCGCGATGAGGCAACGTATGTTTCGCTGCTGCGCGGCACCTTTGAGCGCTTCGGTATTCCGGCGCGGTTCTACTTCGGCACGCCGCTGCGGCATCAGCCCGCCGCGAGATTCCTAGGTGGGCTGATTTCGGGCGCGCTGACCGGTTGGGATTTCGAAGCCGCCATCGAGACGCTGCGGGAACATCCGCGCTGGGGCCGGAGCCCGGATTTCGATCGCTTCGATTTCGCCGTGCGCGAAGCGATGCCCGAGCGCGGGCCCGAGGCGCTGCTCGCACTCTGCGAAAGCGATTGGCTGAAACAGGAAATCGCCGGCTGTCTCAGGATCGAGAGCTGGAACAAAACGATTCTGCCTGCGGCCGAATGGCAGCGCCGGCTCCGGGCGCTGGCCGAGGGGTTATATCGGCCCGGCCAGCTCGATCGGCCGCGCGATCATGCCGACATCGAGACCGCGCGCAGCCACGTGGCGGCGCTGCGCGCGTGGTCGAGCGCGCTGGCATCGATCGCGGCGTTTTGGAACCCCGCGGGCCAGCCGATTTCACTCGATGACTTCTGGCGCGCCGCGAGCGATGCGGTCGATGGCGCGGTGATTCATCCGCTCGACGATCGCACGAACGTGGTCCATGTAATGAACGTTTATGAGGCGCGGCAGTGGGATATCCAATGCCTCTTCGTCTGCGGGTTGATCGACCGCGACTTTCCCCGGCAGCATCCGCAAAACCTGATTTTTCCGGATCGCGAAATCGAGCGTCTGCGCGGCGCGGGCATTCCGGTTCGCAGCGCCGCGCATCGGGACCGGGAAGAGCGATGGATGTTCGATTCCCTGCGCACGCGCGCGACGCGTTTGCTAACGCTCAGCGTTCCGAACAAAGACGCGGCAGGGAAATCGGCACCCCCATCGCGTTTACTGAAGGATATTGCGGGCACGCATGAAAAGGCGCGCGTCTGTCTGCCTGTGCCGCGATTCGAAGCCGCGCTCCCGGCAGTCGCGGGGCGCGTGAATGCGCCGGATTTGCAGAGCGGCATGGCGGAGCTGCACAAGCGGATCAGCCTGACCTCGCTTGAGGATCTGGCGCAGTGCGGGTTCAAATTCTTCGGAGCCAAAACCCTCGGATTGAAAGCCGCGCCGGACCGCCCCGCGGAAAGATTGAACCCGCGCGTCACCGGTTCGATCCTGCATCGCGCGCTGGAAAAGTGGATCGAGGATAAGAATCGCGACTTCGTCGAATTGTTCGAGCAGGCGTTCGACGAAATGTGCCGGACGGAGCGGTTGCCCGCGGGGTACAAGCTCGAAGTCGAGCGCATGCAGTTCCGCGAGATCGCACGGCGGGTGAGCGCCAACGATTCGTGGAAGGCCGAGCGTTCGCTCACGGAAGAGGAACTCACGCTGGATTTTCCCGGCGGCATTACGGTGGCGGGACGCGTCGATCGCATCGATGTGTTTCCCAACGACGAGTGCGTGATTGTCGATTACAAGAGCAGCAAGACGGTGAACGTCGAGAAGCTGGTGACCAGCCGCACGCGTCTCCAGGGCCCGCTCTACGCGCTGGCGGCGCGGGAGCGGCTGAATCTGAAGCCGGCGGCGATGGTTTACTGGGCTGTCCGCGAAGACAAGCCTTTCGGCTGGGGGCAAATTCCGGGAGTCGAGTTGGAATTGCAGCCGATGCCGGAGAATTGGGCGGAGGATGCGTGCACACGTTCGATCGAGCGGCTCACGCGCTTTCTGCAGGGCGATGTTTATCCGCGCCCGGAGGAAACGGATCCATGCCGCTGGTGCGATTTCCGGGAGGCTTGCCGCGTGGAGCAGGGCGCGTTGGTGATGATTGAAGGCGCGCGGCATGCCTGAGTTCGCCGCCAATCAATTCACTGCCAGTCAGCGCGATGCGATCGACTATCGCGCGCAGGATGCGTGCGTAGTCGCGGGGCCGGGATCCGGCAAGACAACGGTCCTGGTGGAACGCTACCACGCGCTGGTCGAGGTCCACAGATTCGAGCCTCGCAACATCCTCGCCATCACGTTCACCGAAAAGGCCGCGGCGAACATGAAGGCGAAGCTTCTGGAACTATTCGCGCACGACGACGCGCTGCTGCGCGAAATCGAATCGGCGTATGTTTCCACCATCCACGGCTTCTGCGCGCGCGTGCTGCGCGACAACGCCATCGCGGCGGGAATCGATCCGCGTTTCACCGTGCTCGACGCCCGCGAATCCGAGGAACTGCAGTTCGCGTGCCTGCGTGATGCTCTGGACGAGTTGGTGGAGCGGTGCCGTACTGAAGCGCTGCGGTTGATCGCGGCGCTGCACAAACCCGACCTCGCGGGCGATCTGCGCAACGCGTACGACGCCATTCGCTCGGCCGGGAAAACAATCGCGGACGTGCGCGCGATGGAGAATCCGGGCCGTTCGATCGATCCCAGAGAGGCGGCCGCGCGCCTGCACGAGATGGTCGCGAACTGGCCGGCGCATCTGAGCGCCGCGCGCCTGAAATTGCGCGACGACCTTCTCGAATGGGCGCAAAGACTGAGCGAAAAAGACGCCTGCGATTTGGAGGGAATCGCCCGATTGGTCGCGGGTTGTCCGCGCAATACCGCCCAGGGTCCGGGGGTGAAGGATTTTAAGGAACAGCTGCTGCCGGACCTGCTCGCCTCAGTGCTCGATCGCCATACCGCGCCGTTGCGCGCGCTTGTTTATGACGTCCTTGCACGTTTCGAACAACTCTACGCCGAACGCAAACTGGCGCTCGGCAGCCTCGATTTCAACGACCTGGAGCGGCGTTCGATCGACCTGCTTCGCGGCAATGCCGAAGTCGCCGGCCGCATCCGCGAGCAGTTCCGCCAGGTGATGCTCGACGAATTTCAGGACATCAACGAGCAACAGGCCGAACTGATCGGCCTCATTCGCGGTGAGGACGTGTTCTTCGCGGTGGGCGATATCAACCAGTCGATCTACGGCTTTCGGCATGCGCGTCCGGAGATCTTCAACGAGTATCGGGCGCACATTCGCGAGACGCGCAAACATGCAACCGATCTGCTGCACAATTTCCGCAGCCGCGAAGAGATTCTGCGGTGCGTCGAAGCGCTGCTGAATTCGGCGGAGGGAATCGAGAAGAGAGATCTGGTTGCCGGCTCCGCGTTCGGGCACAAGAAGCAGCCGTCTATCGAGGTGTTGAAGGTTCAGGACGAGGACAAAGACGAGGCGGCACTGAAGGAAGCCCGCTGGATTGCGCACCGCATTCTCGATCTGCGGGCTGCGCTCCAAATCGGCGCGAATGGCGGGGCGCGGACTGCGGAGTTCCGCGATTTCGCCGTCCTGTGCCGCAACAGCGAATCGATGAAGCCGATCCTCGACGCTTTCGGCGCGGCGAATATTCCCTACGTTTGCGGACGGCGGCAATCGTTTCTTCTTTCGCGCGAAGGCCTCGACATCACGGCGCTGCTGCATACCATTACCAACCCGCGCGACAGCATCGCGCTGGCCACGGTGCTGCGGTCGAATCTGGTCGGGCTGAGCGACGAAGCGCTGCTGCGTGTACGGCTGCTCGCGAAGTCCCTGACCGGCGGCCTCAACATGCTCGGACACGACGCGGCGAAACTGGCGGAATTCGACGAGGAAGACGCGCAAAAGATCGGCCGATTCGTCGAAAATCTGAAACACTGGCGCGCCGCGCAGCCCGTGACGCCGTTGGAAGTGTTGCTGGTGCGCGCGCTGGGCGACTGCGGGCTTCAATGGCTTCCCGACACTGTGACGGCCGGCAACGTCGAGAGCTTCCTTCAGCTCGCGCGCACCCGGGGCGACGGCCGCGCCCTCAACGATTTCCTGCGCGAGATCGAGAGCCTGCAAACGGCGGTGAGCCTCGAATCGGATCTCGCCGACGCGGATCAGGGCGATGCCGTGCAGGTGATGACCGCGCATTCGGCGAAAGGGCTGGAATTCCCGGT
>JASHSD010000843.1 GCA_030036985.1 Bryobacteraceae bacterium | reverse complement strand
AGATCTTATGGCCGAGGTCGATCAGGAAATTGATGTTTTCCTGGTTGGCTCCGGCGCAATCGAGGATCGACAGACCCACAACGTCGCGAATGTTGAAGAAGAACTGCTCCAGGCCGCGGCTTTGGCGAATGATCGGCGCGTCCTTTTTGGCGGTCTTGCGGACCGGGACCCCGGTCGAAGCCAAAGAACGGGGCGGGCCTCCCGACTGAGCTGCCAACTGGGCCCCGCGAGAGGGATCCTCCCGGCGAAAGATGGAGCGCAGTTTTTTGGAGATATTCTCGCTTGGCATCCTTCAGGCGGGAAAGGCCCCTCGACCCGATTCCTCTGTTTTGAGTTTACGTCCGCTGTGCCCCGGCGCCCACCGCGACGGGCGTTGGAGGATGCGTGACGGTGGCGGCATGCGCCTGCTTCGGCTCCGGCTTCGGCTCGGGCTTCTTGATATCGATGCTGCCCTTGAAAAGAGCGCCGTCTTCGATACTGATGCGCGCGGCAACGATGTCTCCCACAAGCTTCGCATCCTTGCGGATGTCGACCTTGTCGGAGGTCTCGACGTTGCCCTGCACCTGTCCCAGGATGACTGCTTCCCGGGCGCGGATGCTCGCCTGCACTCGGCCGTTCGGCCCGATCGTGACTTTGTTCTCGAGCGATTCGATCGTCCCCTCGACATCGCCGTCGACATAGAGGTCTTCCTTGGTGTAAATCTGACCGACGACTTTGACGGACTTTCCGATCATGGCGGTGTTCCGCGGCTCGGATTCGGGTGTGCGGTACGGTGTTGACGACACTGACGTGGGCTCCTTTTTCGTTTCTGCTGCTGGTGGGGGTACGGGCGCCGGCGGCGCGCTGGCCGGGCGCGGCGCCGGAGGTTCTTCTCTTTTATTCCACATGCTCATTCAAGTGGCCTCCTGATATGAATTAGTAAGATTGCGTTACGAACTGCCAGGTTTCAGTCTAGCGGTAGCGGGGAATGTGCGCAATGCGACTTAATTCCGGTTACTGAAAAAGCCGCGTGATGCCGAAGGCCGCCGCGGCCGCAAGACGGCCGGCAATATACGAAACTCCGGTTGCGGGTCCCATGCCGCGGCCTCACCAGGAATGGCGGAAAACAAGTCACAATCCTTCAAAACTATTTTTTCGCGGGCTGCGATATTGGCGAATCAAGCAGTTAGAGGCGCCCCCGCCCGCCGCTTCACGCGGCCCGCCCCAACCCTTCTGCTATCGTCCAATCAAGCCTCCGGTCGCACCCATGGCGAATCGGAGCACTAAGCCGCGCACTCCTCGAGGCCCTGCGTGGTGAAAGTCATTTCAATGGGCGGCAGCCGTTCCCGTAATCAGCGGCCCCTTGTTCCGGCGGGGTAACCAAACCGGCGCGGGTCTGAGCGAAATCAGGCACGGGGCGCCCCACTTTATAAAAAATCAAAAGGATCGAACAGCGCGGCAGGTCACAAACTTCCCCACGACTGAGCCGAATGCGATCGAGCCTGCGCCAATTTCGGCCAGACTCTGTCGCTCGCGGTGAAGTGCTTTTCGATGTGAGGCAGAACCGCACCATTTTAGTCAGCATAAACGAGAGCGAACAGTGGAACCAGGCCGAGCCGGGCAAGTGTCGGGCGAGCCATCGACACACCGATCGAATGTTACAATAAGTTCAGCGACTTGGGGGCGCAACGGATTCGACGGGATTGAATCGCGATGGAGAGGCGTGCCGGGTTCCGAGCTCCCGTAAAACGATCGGAAAAACAAAACTGCCAACAACATGCAGTTTGCCTACGCTGCTTAATTAAAAGTTAAGCGGTGTCGCTCCGGCCGGTCAGCCCGCGGGCTGGTCAGTGAGCGTTATTCAGCGGGATAGGGTGCAGGCTTCTGTCCGTAGCCGAGACCCGAGATCAATCGGATCAGGTACGGCGCTGCTCTTGGCGGCTCCGATGCGCCGACCGGATTAACAGAACCGCGCTACGCACGTAGGCTCTTCATTTCGGGCTTTTTCGGACGGGGGTTCGACTCCCCCCGCCTCCACCAATTTAGAGTCAATAAGTTACATCGATTTGGTACGCTAGAGCGTGCCAAATCGTGCCAGCCGCGCTAGAATGGCTACGAAGAGCCTTTCGAAATGTTGAAAGTTCTACGCCGCCACCACCCGCCATGCACACGCGCCGAGTGGGATCAGAGGAGTTGCTCCGGCAAGGGGGCCAGATGCCCTATCCTGATTAGGGGCACGCTGAACGGTGCGCGTGTTCAACTCTCCACGGCGAAGTTTCTGCCCCCGGATAAGGCGCGCGACCTCGAAGCGGCCAGAGCCTTGGCCCTCGAATGGGAGAGAACCGGCAAGGTCGGTCGCCCAACCGAGTACGCGCCGGTGGTCGCACCACTTCTTCCCGACAAGCCGGAAGATTCGAATGGCGCCAGGGTCGATAGGGCAGTTGCCGCGTTCATGGCCGATTCGCGGGACCGCGGAAACTCAGAATCCACGCTCCAGAAAAAAGCCACGGTCTTCGAACGCCGGGCTGCGCGTGATCCGAAGAACCGCGAGGAATTTGTCCCCTCTCAGGCGACCAGCTTGCTCCGGTACTGCGACCAGAAAGGCATTCGCTATCTTGCGGAACTGGATCTGAACACGGTTCGCGACTGGCGCGCCACTTGGAAGGTGAATTCGCTCGTCCGCCAAAAGCGTCAAGGGCAGGTGATCGGGTTTCTGTGGTTCTGCGAGCGAGCAGGATGGCTGCCGCGAAACTACGCTTCCGACATCACCCGAGGCCTCGGCCGCATACAGGTGAAGGCCACACAAACCGGCTATTTCCAGCCGGACGAGTACAGCGCGATAATCGATGCCACTTTTCTGTACAGCGATCGGCCGAGCATCGATAAGCACAATTCGCTTATGGCCGGTGGCGAGCGCATCCGTACTCTCACCGAACTAATGCGGTGGACCGGACTGCGCATCCGTGATGCCGTCACCCTTGAGCGCAATCGTCTTTCGTACGATCCCGGCGCCAGCATCTGGTCTGTGATGGTCTACCAGAAGAAGACCGGCGATCCCGTGTATTGCCCCATTCCTCCCGATGTCGCCGAAGCGTTGCGCACCATGCCCGCGAGCCAGAAAGGCAACACGAACGACCAGTATTTTTTCTGGACCGGCAGTGGACTCCCGAAGACCGTCGTATCCAACTGGCAACGGAGTTACGGGAAATTGTTCAAACTCGCCGCGCTGAAAGAACCGGGCGGCCAAGCAAAGCGGTGCCATCCACACATGTTCCGCGATACATTCGCCGTCGAATCGCTTTTGGCTGGTATGCGCCTCGAGGAAGTCTCGACAATCCTCGGCCATTCGTCCGTCCGGATTACCGAGAAACATTACATGCCCTGGGTTCGGGCGCGTCAGGCCAGCCTGAACCAGTCCGTTATGAACTCATGGGCCAAACAAGGAAAGGTTCCTTTCGCCAAACCCGCGCTCGTTCGAATGCGGCGACCCGGGGCAGCCTGAGATCCCGTGTTTCGATCCATTTGAAATTCCCGGCCGCGGAATTTCTGGACACTTTTTCGCGCCCCCGCAGCGGCTCGGTCGACCATCTTGGACGACGACGTGAAGTTGAAATGCTCCGGGTAACCGATCCGCCAGCGAACATCGCTCGGCACTCACGGACGCCCCGCCGGTTCAGCGATTCTTGTCGTGCATGAAAACAGCGAAATTCCGCTGAAACAGTTTGGGCTAAAATTGTCTTTACGAGGATGGCGATCAGAAAGGCGTCGGGGCGACGATCCTCACCCGCGACGGAAAAACCGCAAAGTACGAAGCTGGCTCGCGGTCCAATCGAGCGCCTGTTTGGCCTGTTTCGACCCAATGCGGGGCCGAAACCACTGGTGTTGTTAGGCGCTGGCGCGTCGGTCCGATCGGGTATCCCCACGAGCGAACAACTTGTGGATCGCGCCGCGAAATGGGCATATTGCGAGGCTCATGGCCTTTACCAGGATGATCCAAACGTCGTTCGAAGCGACTGGCTTCGCTGGTTGCACGACCATGCGTGGTACCGACAAGAAGGTCCCGTCGCCGACAACTACTCTGCCGTCGTCGAGCATTTGCTTCAGCCACGGCAGGCGCGAAAAGATTTTTTTCTACGCGTCATTAAACCCGGAGTGCCTGCAAGTTCCGGCTATAACCGGCTCCTGAGGTTGGTTGACGAAGGCTTCATCGACACCATCCTGACGACGAACTTCGACACTGTCTTTCTCGATCTCTGTTCCTCAAACAACCGACCCCACCACATCGACGTAATCAGGACTCCGGCGGACTACACGCTGCTTTCCACGTCGCCGCGATACCCCCAGTACGTCTTTCTCCACGGAACGGTTGAACACTACACGGACCGAAACATGACGACTGAGGTCCAAGCTCTCGACGTCTCAATCGCTCAACGTCTAACGCCGCTCTTGAGGGATCGTCCACTGATCGTTATAGGCTACCGCGGAGCGGAGCCGTCGATAATGCGGCACTTGTTCCTGAACACCGTAGATACCACTGAAAGATTTCGCCAAGGCCTCTATTGGTGTTCGCGCAACGGCGATGATAACGCCATGCACCCGCTAGTCGGAGAACTGAATTCAGCGATCAGCACGAACTTCCTGATAATTGGCATCGAGGGCTTCGATGAGTTGATGGAACTGCTCTCGGAGCGCTGCGGATCGCGGCCCGACGTCCCAACGCCGACTGCCTCAAAGGGACGCCAATCGGCAGAGGGTCTGCCTTTCGATATGTCGCCTGTTCCGGCGTCCCTCGATGAAATCGACTGGGCGCGGGTGCAAACCGTGCTGGTTACTTACTGCAAAACCATGAGCAGCGCATTGCCGCCACATGTGGGTCGCCCATGGCTCTTGGAGAAGATGTGCGAATTCGATCTCGCGTCAAAGGACGGCGATTCGGTTGTCGTGACGACAGCCGGATACCTTCTGTTCGCGAAAAGCCCTCAACAACGAATCGGGGCGGCGGGCGTAACGATCCGCGTGTAATTGATTAGCGGGTTTTTGTGTCACTCGATTTAAAAGTTCTGGCGTTCGGGGTGAAGGTAGTGCATCCTGGGTCTTGGACGACCTCGACTCTCTGAGCCGTGAGCAGTTGATGCAGATCATTCTGGACCAGCGCCGAATGATCGAGCAACTGCGTGTGGAAGTCGAGCAACTGAAACGCAGAGGCGGCGCCGCGCCGTTTTCCAAAGGCACGCGCAAATCCGATCCCAGGCCGCCGGGGCGCAAGCCCGGTCAGGGCTTTTTTCGGTTTCGAAACGCGCCGGAGCCGGCAGCGGTGGCGACTGCCGATGTGCCGGTCGCGCTGCGGCGGTGTCCGGACTGCGGCGGAGCTTTGGGGAAGGCGAAGCGGGAAATCGTATCGATTACAGACATTCCCGCCCGGCCGGCGCCTGAAGTGCGGCGGTATGCGGTGGAGATCCGGGATTGCAGAGCGTGCGGCAAAAGAGTGCGCGGTCAACACCCCGATATCGCGCCCGGGCAGCACGGAGCGACCGCGCATCGGATAGGCCCGCGGGTCAAGGCGCTGGCGCATATCCTGCATTACGTGCACGGGGCGCCGGTGCGGAAAACACCCGCCATCCTGGAGGATCTGACGGGTGTACGGCTGACGCAGAGAACCATCACGCAGAATG
>JASHSD010000073.1 GCA_030036985.1 Bryobacteraceae bacterium | reverse complement strand
CACACGCCTGTTGCTGGAAGCCGGCGCCCGGGTAGAGGGTTCGAATGTGCTGGGGCACCTGATGGATCGTGAGGATCTGGCCGGGCTGCGGCTGATTCTGCCATACGCGAAGGGTGTCGACGATGCGACATTGCTATGGGCTATCCGTCGGCGGCGTTCGCCGGAGGCGATCCGGATGCTGTTGGAGGCAGGCGCCAATCCGCGCGCACGGAACAAGAACGGTCTGAGCGCGTATGCAGTGGCGCAGCTGTATGGGCTATCGGAGGCCGCGGAGCTGATCGCTGACGCGGGAGGCGCCGACGAAATATCGGAAGAAGAGCGGTTTGTTGCAGCATGTGCGCGGGCGGATCGCGAAGAAGCGCGGCGCATTCAAGGACGTCGGCCGGACTTGCCGGGGGCGCTGCCGCACGTCCTGCTCCGGCAGCTTCCTGAACTCGCCGAGACAGCTCACAACCGCGGGGTCGAGCTTATGGTTGAGCTTGGGTGGCCACTCGATGTGCGCGGCGGGGACTGGGGCGGCACCGCTCTCAATATGGCCGTGTTTCACGGCAACGTGCCCCTGGTCCGGTTCCTGCTGGAGCATGGAGGAAGCTGGACCGAGGGCCACGACTTCGGCGACAACGTTTGCGGTACGCTTTCTCATTCGTCCTGCAACAACAATCCCGAGCACGACTGGCCGGCTATTGCGAAGTTGCTGGTGGAGCACGGAATGCCGGGAGCGGAGCGGATTGAAGATACAAACGACCCGCGCCGCGCCGAGTGTGTGCGCATCGACGGGAAAATCAAACGCTTCTCAGAGGAAGTGACCGATTTTCTGTTGAGCGTGGGGAAAGGAGACATTGCAGCGCGAGAAACGTAAGATGGACGCGCTTGACATGGTTGTTGTAGCGGAACTCTGACTGGATACCGTCTGCTTGTCTTTGACGTGTTCGCGGATGCGGGCGCCGAGTAGCATGAGCAGCTTTTCATACCGGCTTTCCGGGAGACGGAATCCAACCACGCCGGATCTTCAGGCAGGCGAGCAGTGATCGTATTACGCATCTGCTCAAATTGTAATGACTCTTGCAGCGCGCCGGGCGAGTCATACGCCTCATCCGAGCGCCGCTCGGCACCCTAAGCTGTGCCGACTTTTGTCCGGAAGACCGACTGCTCGAGAGCGCTCGGAGGCACTCGTCTCAGCCGGACGTTTGTCCGGAATGCCGAAGGCCCACTTGCTAAGCGGCTTAACCACATGCGAGGATACTCTCTAAAAGAAGGCGAGGCAGGCCGGAGCATGCCGAATCGCCGTGCTCTGAAATATGTCCGCGGAAAACGAGGTGGCACGTGGCAGACGATTCTCAACTTCCAGTCGACAGCGCGTTTCGGCATTGGTTGGCGGGCGGGATTACCGGAATCTCGATCATCGGGGTGGTGGTTCTTGCGATAGCCGTATCGAACGGTTCGCCGGGCGCAAGGGAGGTGCTGAGCACTGTACTCCCGGTGATCGGCACGTGGGTCGGCACGGTGCTGGCCTTTTACTTCTCCAAAGAGAACCTGGATTCCGCAACCCGTAGTGTGGCCGCCATCGCGAAACAACTCACGCCGGATGAGAAGCTGCGATCGCAGCCGGTGCAGACAAGAATGATTTCCCGCTCGCAAATAGCGGCGGTGCAGCGCGGACCGGCCGATCAGGCTAACCTGACCAAGGCCCTTGAAGAGCTGAAGACCGCGGGCAAGGGTGACCGCATCCCGGTGCTGGATGCGCAGGACGTTCCGCTCTATGTGGTGCATCGCAGCCTGGTCGATAAGTTTTTGACGGACAGGGCGCTCGCAGGCGCGTCCTCGGACGACCTGAAAAAGCTCACGCTGAAAGACATGCTTGGCGTGAAGGAACTCGCGGATGTGCTGAACAACAGCTTCGACGCAGTGAACGAGAACGCCACGCTGGCCGACGCCAAAGCGGCTATGGACGCCATCGATCAATGTCAGGACATCTTCGTGACCAAGGGCGGCACGAAGAAGGAGCCCGTGCTGGGCTGGATCACCAACGCGATCATTGAGGACAACTCCAAGGTCTGATTTTCCAGGCTTATTGTGGGGCCGGTGCTTCGGCGCTGTCGGCAGCTCTTCCGGGCGGCCTGGAGTCACGCGAATCCGAGGGTTAGGACGTGCCGCCAGATAATCAATCCGTTTGCGAAAGACCGCTTGCTTGCGCGCGCGGCTCGGAACAGGCTTCTGAGCCACGACCGCAAGGGCGCGCAAAGGGCGCGGACGCGCCGCAATACGGCGGGGGAACACGTGATTCGCGCGGCACCGACACCACCCGTTTTGCGCGTGTTCCTCAGAAGTGGTTGAACGGATTGATTCTGCGACAGGTGCTTGGATAGTGGATTTGATCGGTTTCGAGCCGGGCAGAGGCCAGGCCGCAGGCCCGAAGGCCTGCCCCCACAAAAAACTACGCTCGGCGATCGGTAAACGCTGCGCCGTTTTCGAAGACCCGCCGGGAACTTCCGGGATAATGCGGTGTCCAACCAGACAAGGGGCTGCCGCCCCCCGGGAGCGAGAAGCTACGATGCGCCGCGCAATCGCAGGGCTGGCGTTCGCTGTCGTCGCGTTCTGCCGGAACAATCCGGATTCCGCCGAGGCGTTGCGCCAGGTTCGGGAAAATGTCCACACTTATCTTGACCAACTGCCGCGAATCACCTGCGCCGAGCGGACGCGGCAGACGATCCGTATTCCCGGCGCCAAAAGCACGGAAACGCGCGAAGACAGCTGCGATACCCGCCAGTACAAGCTGTATTCGGCGCCGACACTGAGCCTGCTCGGCGGAAGGTCTTACGAGCCGAACAAAAAGCCCATCCTGCCCGACTGGCGGGAGCGGCTGAAAGACGCGTCGCTCGGAGCGACCACCGGGTTTCTCGCGGCGCTGATCGATTTGCAAGCCGATGCTGGTCTGCGCTGGGTCCGTACAGGCAGGGCCAACGGCCGAGAGGTGTCGCTCTATGCGTTTCAGGAGGCGACGTCGGAAGGGTTTCTGTTGGCCGAGGCGACGGGTTCGGTGCGCGTCCCGTTCAAAGGGCTGCTGTCCGTCGATGCGGCGACCGGCGCGCTCGCGTGGGCGGAGATTCAGTGCATCGGGATTCCGCGCGAATCGGAGTACATCGGGGCTGAGGTGACGGTCGATTTCGGATCGTTCGATGTGGCGGGGCGCGAACTCAATCTGCCTGCGCACAGCCGGGTGCGTTTCAGGATGAAGCGGGGCGACACAACGAATGAAGCGGAGTACAGCGCGTATCGGATGGCGGAGTTCGGCGCGAACAGCGACATTAAGTTTGGGGATGCGGTTGAGGACAAGCAATGAGTGAAAGCTGGCGGCAAATAGCTGCCGTCCTCCCGATTTTTGTGGCGGCGACAGCCGCCGCTCAGCAGGATACGCCCCCACCAACATTCCGCGCCGGGACCAAACTGGTCCAGATCGACGTCGTGGCTCGAAGCAAAGGCAGTCCTGTGAGCGGCCTTACCAGGGACGATTTCACTGTTTTCGACAACGGCATGCCGCAGAAGATCGCGTTCTTCACCGTGCGGTCGGGCGCAGCTCCGGCGAACGTCCAAGCTCCCGATGCCCCGTCGCTGGCGCCGGGCGATTTGGCGGGGAGCGGCCTCCCGTAGCCGGAGGAGAAGACGCTGACGGAATGATTTCCGGTTCAGGCGAAGCTGCGTCCGCACCGGGCGGGGGGACTCGTGTCGAAGGTGCCCGGCGCCACGCCCTTTTCCGTAACGAGTCATGCCGGGGGCATGGAACCTGAGCGCGACGACCCGGTCGTGACCGCCAAAGATGAAACCTTTGAATTCCCGTCCGTACGCGAAGGAGATTGAATTTTTCGCGTCGAAACGAACGATCTGGTTCACGGTGTGGCGGTCGTTGCCGTTCGCAAAGATCTGAACGATCTGCGGATCCGGTTGGATGCGCCGTTCGAACTGAACGGCAGCATCACATTGAGCGACGGCTCTCCGGCGCCGCAACGACTTTTTGTCACGGCCAGGCTGATTCTATGGACGGCCTGCCGGCTGTTGGCAGCCCCGGAGGAACTACAGCGCCTCGTCGATGGTGGGTACGGTCGATGCAACGCGCCAGCCGGTAACGCCCAGCGCCGCGTTGCCGCCAATCCGCATCGTTGTGAAACCGGGCGCATCGATCACCGGAACTGTGGAAAAGGCGACGGCGCGAGTGTCCTGATTGTGCCCGAGTCCCTTGCTCCGGGCGATATGGGCTGGCTGCTTAAGTGCGGCCCTGGCGGAAGCTTCGAACTGGCAGGGATGCCGCCCGGCGAATACGCCGCGATCGCGGTGAACAATTTCGATTTTCAGAAACTGCCGTTGCTGTCCGATATCGACCGCCTGCGGATCATCATTCGCGACGCGACTACCGTGCGCATCGAAGAGGGCGCGGCGGCATCGGTGCAGTTGAAGTCCCCGATCGATCTCCCGTAACCCGGACACGCGACTTCAGTCGCGTTCTCAGTTCGTTCAAAAAACTCTTGCAAAGTATAAAAACATTGTTGCATAGTAGATTCAATGAATCTGCCCAAACTAACCGCGCTGGAACTCCGGATCATGGAATCCCTCTGGAATCAAGGGAGGCTCTCGATTCGCGAAGTTCAGGAGTCTTTGCAGGAATCGGAACGTCCGACGTATACGACGGTCCAGAGCAGCGTCTACCGGCTCGAGGAAAAGGGCGCCGTGCGACGTGTCAGGAAGATCGGTAACGCACACATCTTTGAAGCCGCGGTATCCCGGCAGGACGCAAGCGGCCGCTTGGTCGACGAGCTTCTGAGCCTCTTCGGCGGCCGGTCGCAACCCGTCATGGCCCATCTGGCGGAGTCGGGCAAGCTTACGCTCGACGATATTCGCCAGGCCGAAAAGCTGATCCGGGATCTCGATCGGAGGAATCGGAAGTAGAGAGGAGCCGCTTCGTGAACCAACTGACAAACCACCTCTGGCAATCCACGGTCTTCGCGTCGGCTGTCGCGTTGATCGCGCTGGCCCTGCGCCGAAACTCCGCGCGCCTGCGCTACTGGCTTTGGCTGGCGGCTTCACTTAAGTTCCTGATCCCGTTTTCCGTGCTCGTCACCATAGGCGGAGGAATGGCAAAGCCCACCGCCGCGCCTGTTCTGCGCGCTCTCACGGTGGAGCGGGTCTCGACTTACTTCGCGCCCGCGCCCACTTTCCCCGCGCCAATGCCGAGCGCGGCGCCGTCGTACTGGCGCCTCGCGATTCTCGCGCTCTGGGCAGCGGGAGCGGTTTTCTTCTTAATCCGCTGGCGCCGCCGTTGGCTCGCGATCCGCAACGCAGCTCGAACCGGGAAGCCTTTGCCCGCGCCTTCGCCGCTGCCCGCCATCTCGTCGCCTTCCATGATGGAGCCGGGAGTTTTCGGCCTCTTCCACCCCATCCTTCTTCTTCCGGAAGGACTCGCGGACAGCCTGACCCCGGAGCAATTCCAGGCCATTTTCGCCCACGAACTCTGCCACGTGCGCTATCGCGACAACCTCACGGCGTCTCTGCACATGTGTGTCGAAACGCTGATCTGGTTCCACCCGATCGTGTGGTGGATCGGGGCGAAGCTGGTGGAAGAACGCGAACGCGCCTGCGACGAAAGCGTCCTGAACGCGGGGAGTCAGCCGGCCCAGTATGCGCAGGGAATCGTCAACGTCTGCCGGACATATGTGGAGTCGCCGCTGCCGTGCGTTTCGGGCATCACGGGCACCGGTCTGAAGAAGCGTATTCGCGAGATCATGACCTGGCGCGGTTCGCTTCGCCTGACCTTCGCGCGCAAATCGATGCTGGCGATTGCAGGCGTCGTGGCCGTCACAGTGCCTCTCGCGATCGGAGTGATTCGCGCGCAGACTCTTCCGCCGCCTCCGGCCTACACGTACGACGTGGTCTCCATTCATAAATCGAAACCCGGGCAGGGCTTTCAAAGCAATATCGGCCCAAGACCCGGCGGCGGCATGCGCACCCAAAACACTACGGCGCTGCAGCTGGTGACCTTCGCATATGGGGTTCAGGATTTTCAGATCGTCGGCGCGCCCGACTGGACGAAATCTGACAGGTTCGATGTGACTTTCACTGCGGATAAGACGGAGCGCACGCCGGGTCCGGCGACGAAAAGAACGGACAGCTCCATCGGCCCGTTCGAGCAGCGGCTCCAGGCCGTTCTGCGGGATCGCTTCGGCCTGGTGATCCGCACCGAGACGCACGAGCTGCCCATCTATGCGCTGGCGCCGGCGAAAGGCGGACTGAAGGTTACCCCATCGGCGGACGCGACACGCGGATCATCCTTCACCAGCGCCCCGGGGCGAATCACGGCGATCGGCGCTACGTTCCGGCTGCTTGCTATTGGTCTCGCCGGCATACTCGGTCGTCCCGTTATCGATGAAACCGATTCGGACGAAAAGTACGATTTTAATCTCGAGTTCGCACCCGAAACGCCCATTCCGCCTGGGCCGGGAGAGCCGGCGCCTCCGGCCGACGCGCCATCCCTCTTCACCGCCCTCTCCGAGCAACTCGGCCTGCGCCTGGAATCACGCAAGGGGCCAGTGCCCGTCTTCGTGATTGAGAAGATCGAAAAGCCGTCCGAGAACTGAAAATCACGCCGCGATACGGCCTCGCGGCCACGAATACCCTTGCGGCGTCGTGTGCCACAATAAGAGACGTACCGATCCAATGGCCAATCCCACTTCGTCGCTTCGCGAAGAAGAAGTTCGCGAACAGGAAGGGCAGAATCCGCCTGAAGCGGAAAGCTCTTTCGGCGACATCCTCAACCAGTTCGAACAGACCCACTCCCACGAAACTCCCGGCGATCAGGGCCGCGAAGCCACCGTCGTCGCGGTCAATGACGACAACGTATTCTTCGACATCGGTCAGAAGACCGAGGGCATCATGCCCGTGGCCGCGCTGCGCGACGACAAGGGGCCTATCTCCGTCAAGCCCGGCGACGTTATTCAGGTGGGCGTCAAGGGCCGCAACGAAGAGGGATATTACGAACTATCGCTGATCAAAGTCGAACGCCCGAAGGACTGGACTGGACTCCAGAATGCCTTCGACGAAAAGCTCACCATTTCCGGCATCGTGACGACCGTCATCAAAGGCGGACTTTCCGTCGATGTGGGTATGCGCGCATTCATGCCCGCGTCCCGCAGCGGCGCGCGCGATGTGCCCGAGATGCAGACGCTGGTGGGTCAGGAGATCGCCTGCCGCATCATCAAGCTCGACGTGGAGAAGGAAGACATTGTCGTCGATCGCCGCGTGGTTCTCGAAGAGGAACGCGCGAAGGAGAAAGAAGCGCGGCTGAGCGGCCTCCAGGCCGGGATGGTGGTGCGCGGCACGGTTCGCAGCCTGCTCGATTATGGCGCGTTCATCGATATCGGCGGCGTGGACGGCATGCTGCACGTTGCGGACATCTCTCACGGCCGCGTGAATAAACCCGCGGACGTGCTCAGTGTCGGCCAAGAACTCGACGTCAAAATTCTTAAGGTGGATCCGGCGAAGAAGCGCATTTCGCTCGGCCTGAAACAGCTGCAGCCCGATCCGTGGACCACCGCCGGCGAGCATTATCACGCGGGCGATCGCGTCAAGGGCACGGTGCTGCGCGTCACCGATTTCGGCGCGTTTGTCGAACTGGAGCCGGGTCTCGACGGCTTGATTCATCTTTCGGAAATGTCGTGGTCGAAGAAGGTGCGCAAGCCTTCCGATCTGCTGAAACCGGGCGACAACGTGGAAGTCGTCGTACTCGGCGTGAATCCGGCCGACAAGCGTATTTCGCTCGGCCTCAAGCAGGCCTTGGGCGATCCCTGGGACGAGGTTGAACAGAAGTACCCGGTCGGCGCGGTGGTCGAAGGCCCGATCACGCAGCTGAAGCAGTTCGGGGCTTTCGTTCAGGTGACGGAGAACGTCGAAGGCATGATCCATGTCGGCGACATCGTCAACGACAAACGCATCAATCATCCGCAGGACGAGTTGAGGGTGGGTCAGATCGTGCGGGCGGTGGTGCTGGAGAACGATCGCGAGAAGCGGCGTCTGCGGCTCGGTCTGAAGCAACTTGCGCCCACGCCGGTCGACGAATACATCGCCGAGCACAAGCAGGGCGACGAGGTCACCGGGCGCGTCGCCGAGGTCAATCGCAACCGCGCCACGATTGAGCTGGGCGAGGGTGTCCACGCCGCCTGCGCGCTGCGCGAGAAGGAACAGAAGCAGGAGCGTCGATCGGGACCGGTTGATGTCTCCGCGCTCTCTTCCATGCTGGCGAGCAAATGGAAGGGTGGAGCTGCGGCCACATCCGCGGAGGAACCCGAGTCCAAGACCGACGAAGTGAAAGCCGGTCAGATCCGCAGCTTCAGGATCTCGAAGCTCGACGCGGAAAAAAAGAAGATCGAGCTGGAACTGGTTTCGTAATAGCTGTTCACTGAAAATCTCCGTCCCCCCTGCACTGCAAATTGTGGGGCAGGCTTTCAGCCGGTGTTGTGGGAGGGTGACCGGGCGCAATACCGGTCACTCGACCTGATTAACTGTGTTAGCCGAAGTTGGTCACGAATGGGGTTAAAATTTGGCTAACCTTTCAGAATCAGTTCAGGCGATCGCCGAGTCTGCACTACATTCGCGATTGAACTGGAAGTGTTTAGGCAGGGTGATGCCG
>JASHSD010000842.1 GCA_030036985.1 Bryobacteraceae bacterium | reverse complement strand
AAGCCTGAACCCCACAGGAACGCGGCGACGCGCCGGAACTTTTTCCGGAGAGCCGGCACAGCTCTGGCGCTTCCGCTCGCAGTCAGCGCGTCGGCGGAGGAAGATGTTCACCCAAGCCCCGTCGATGACGTGAAGTCGATCCGCCGGTTACAGCAGATGCTGGCGCATGAGATCAACAACGCTACTGGACGCGCGGCCGGCTTGTTCGCCGCCGGCGTCGTGCCGGCCGAATTGGCCGATGTCACGCGGCTCCAGCCTGCGGATTTCGGCGACCGTGATGCTGTCAGGATCGCCGCCGATGGCCGCACCGCGCACGCGACTTTCCATTGCTCCATCGATATCCGGATTCCGATCGCGGCTGAAGGCACGTTAATCGAAATGGCCCGCGCGCAGGGGGAAGGCTTCGTCCGCTCGACAGAACGTAAGATGCTCGAGATGGTTTATAGGCGCGAGAGGGGAGACTGGAAGATCAAAGCGCTGGCGATGCGTGAGTCCTGAGCAGGCCGGATCGAAGCAGCAAATGAGATACATAATGACTCGTCACCGTTTGATTAAAAGTTGTGCGATAGCCGCCATAACGGGTCTGACCGCCTGGATCGTGAGCGCGCAGCAGGCAAAGAAGGTCGACAACAACGCCCTTCGCAACGCCGCGAAGAACGCCGATGAATGGCTGACCACCGGCCGCGATTATGCCGAAACACACTACAGCCCGCTGAAGCAGATCAACTCCACCAATGTGAAGCGGCTCGGCCTCGCGTGGAACTGGGAAACGGATGCGCCCAGCGGCTCGAATGTCGAGGCGCCCATGCTCGTCTCGAACGGAGTGATGTACGGCAGTCTGGGCTGGGACGTGGTCTTCGCCATCGATGCGCGCACCGGCCGACTCAAATGGCGCTGGGACCCCGAGATTCCGCGGTCTGTTATGAAGGGCATCTGCTGTACTCCCTCCAATCGAGGAGTCGCGATGTACAATGGCCGGATTTATGAGGGAATGCTCGATGGCACGCTGGTCGCCCTCGACCAGACAACCGGCAAACCGGTGTGGCGCACCAAGGTGACCGAAAAGCCCGATACGGTGCTCACCTCTGCCGTTCGGGTCATTAAGGGCAAGGTCATTGTGGGATCGAGCGGAGCCGATAATGCCGCGCGCGGGTTCTTTGCGGCGTACGATGCGGAAACCGGCAAACAAGTGTGGCGATTCTACACAGTGCCCGGCGATCCTTCCAAAGGTTTCGAGCATCCGGAATTGGCAATGGCGGCGAAAACCTGGACCGGCGAGTGGTGGAAAATGGGAGGCGGCGGCACCGCCTGGGACGGCATGGCCTACGATGAGGTCGCCGACATTCTTTATGTCGGCACCGGCAACGGCGGCCCCTGGAACGCGGCCGTCCGCAGCCCGCAAGGCGGCGACAACCTGTTCCTGAGTTCGATCGTCGCCGTCAAGCCGGACACCGGCCGGATGGTCTGGTACTTTCAGGAAACGCCGGGCGAAACGTGGGATTTCACTGCCACTCAAAATATTATTCTGGCGGACCTTCGCATTGGCGGGAAGGATCGCAAGGTCCTGTTGCATGCTCCGAAAAATGGTTTCTTCTACGTGTTGGATCGCATCACCGGGGAGTTCATCTCGGGTCAGAAATACGTCCAGCGCATAACATGGGCCACCGGTCTCGATTCGAAGGGCCGTCCCATTGAGGCGAAAGGAGCGCGCTGGAAAGACTCCGCGGTCATGATATGGCCGGGAGTCTATGGCGGCCACAACTGGCAGCCGATGTCTTTCAGTCCGTTAACAAAGCTCGTATACATTCCTGGCCAGGAACGTAAATCGAGCTATGAGCCGGATCCGAACTATCAATACAAGCCCAACGCCAACAACACGGCGAATAAACGCGGGGGGGCGGCCTTTGGCACCGCGCCTGAACCCGAAGGAGCGGAGAATCAGCCTCAGGTAACAACAGATGGGTTCCTGTTGGCGTGGGATCCGGTCGCGCAGAAGGAACGCTGGCGCGTCACTGGTCCTGGCGTGGGCGGATACACCGGAGGCGGGACGTTAGTCACGGGTGGAAATCTGGTGTTTCACGGTAATGCGGCGTACGACGCCACTACCGGCGAAAAGCTGTGGCAAACGGACATGGCGGATCGATCGGTGACGCCGATCAGTTATATGCTCGATGGGAAGCAATACGTGTCCGTGGTTGCGAGGCCAGGCGTCGACGCGCGAGTATTTACATTTGTCCTGGATGGCAAAGCGGCCATGCCTCCACCCCCGCCAGCCCAACCTGCGCGTGGACGCGCACCAGCAGCGCCCGTACATCCATGAAACCCGCGGCGGTCCCGTGTGGGCCTCGCGCTCTGCTTGTCCGCGTTCGCGCAGGCCAGTATCCCGGACAGCGATTGGCAGAGGTATGCGCGCGACCTCACGGGATCGCGTAATTCCCTGCTTCATCTGATCTCCCTGTTGCAGAAATACGATGTGGAGCGTATTTGCGAAAATGGACGCGTCATGTCCTTGATACCGTTTGCCGGAACTCACTGCTGTCCGGCTATAAGTCGAATAGAATCAGCTGGTTGCTGTAATCGGGCAGATCGGATTGCAAATCCGAAGGCTGAAGGGCCTGCAAAATGGGCATTTTTTCGAAAAGCGAGAGGCTGAGAATCTGTAGAATCTGGTAGAGGCTCGCCTCCAGCCCAAGGCGCTTGCGGACAATGGCGACGAGCACGTAAGC
>JASHSD010000072.1 GCA_030036985.1 Bryobacteraceae bacterium | reverse complement strand
CCTGGGCGACCTGGTTGGGTGACACGTCGAAGAGCATGCCGGTCCAGACATCGTACGTCGTCGCGCTGCTCGGGTTCGTGGCCCACGGCCGGCTGACGTAGACCGTATCCCCGCTGATGTAGATGATCGACCGGAGCTGGTACTGCACGCCGCTCGGCGTGTTGTTAGAGATGCGGATAATCATCCCCAGCGCGCAGCTCGCGCCGTCGCCGGACTGGAGGGTGATCGTGCTGCTCGTGGCCGACTGGGCCGTGTGGGTGGTGATGACGTGGTTGCCGAGCACGGCGACGTCGCCGACGGCGGTCGTGCCGCCGGCGATGCCCTTCATCAGGCGCGCGGTCGTGAGCGTGCCCGCCACGAGAGTCGTGCCGGCGAGGTCGATCGTCTCGTCCTGGAGTACGCCAGCCGAGGTCAGCGAATAGACGGTGATCGTCGTCGCCGTGTCGCTGCCCGACGATGAGACGACATTCGGGGTGACCGCCGATGTCACATCGATGAAAACTGGCTTGGTCGAGAACGATACTGCTCCGCCGGTTGTTCCGGTCGTGTCAGACATATCCGCCGAGCCATAAAGCACGACATCGTACTGATTGACGGACATCTGTAATTCCTGTTTATGAGGAATCAGGCGCTAGGCAGGCGAGCTGGGGCTCAGCGTGGCGCCCCATAGTTGACCTGAAAGCTCGGCACGATTGTTAGGATCAGCGCGCGCGCGACATCACGGGCTGTGCGCTGGTAGTAGCTGACCTTCATCTCAACAATTTTCTTCTGCGCCAGAACTGCAAGCTCGACTTGCGGCCTGTGCTCATCGCGTACTACGGGGCGTTCGGTCATGCCAAAGAGATCGGTAAGCTCAGCGCACTGGTAAAGATAGTCGACAAAGTCCATTGCCTGAGCATTGCGCAGGCCATAGAGCGTGAAGCGCACATGTTCTTCGGTGAGATCCCAGTGATTGCCTACGCTGTCGATGAGCGGCGCGAGCTGATACGAGCGTATCGAGCGCGGTTCAATCTCTACTGCGCAGTAGGGCGGCGACTGGTTGGCCGGCACAAGCCACGCCGGGAAAGGCGGAACGTTTGAAGTGACGAAAGCCGGGAAAGGTGGGTTACCACTTAATAGGTGCAGCCAGATCGGCAGGCTGTTCGAGACGACGCGACTGGTCAGATCGAACCCGTCAAGCGTATCGATGAGTTCCTGCTCGAAGACAGGATAAATCGCATCTCCGACGAGATGACTGATTCCAGCTTCCTCGTAATAGGCTGACCGAGAGGAGACCGCGAAGCGGAACGAGCCGATGATGTCTGATGCTGCGCCGATGGGGCGAACATTCCATGTAGCGATCCAGAGCACCGAAGGCTGTGCTTCGGCGAGCGCACCGATCGGCCCCATCGCAGTAAAGTCGACCTTGCGGACGACGATCGACTGATCTTCTTCCTGCACGCCAATCGAAGCGTAATGGAGCGAACCCGGAACGGCCACGGGTCCAGCAGACTTGAGTCCGTGCTGGGCCAGTTGAATGGGGGAGAGAAGATTGGCATTGAGCCAGAATGCCCAGCCATCAATCGGGAGAATGGTCCGACAATACGGGATGAACTGGACAGTCTGGTCTCCCGATAATTCGACGGTGCCGGCCGCCAGGGCATCGTGGAGGGGGGAGCCTTGTTGAGGCGTCTGGGGCTGCGGACCAAGAGCTTCGGCGAGAGTCGGCATAAACTATTTGATCTCTTCGCCATTGACGAAGATGCGCCCGATGCGGTCGACGCCATCTCCATCCACCTCGACCTTCGGATAAGCACCCGTAAGTCCGAATTTCCTCATGAACTCGGGAATGGAACCTTCCTCGCGATCAGCCTCAATCGTAAAACTATGCCCGGCATTCGCCGTAGCTCGGACGTACCGCAAGAAACCAATAAAGTGACCGAGATCATTCCAGTTGGTCAACTCGATTTCGAGCTTCACCGGATAGCGGTCATCATCGGCGGCTGTATCGGCGCGGTTTTCCCCTGGAATCTTCCCGTGTTCACGGGCCGATCCAGGCGGCAAGCGCTTCCGGATCATGAACGCCCCTTTTGTGCGCCAATTCGTTTTCGAGTTTTCCGAATGACTCATCCATTCTCGCCGAGCAATCACGCACGGCATCGGCTATCGCCTCCAACTGTCGGCGCAGCGGATCGGCGCGCAACGGGCCTTTGCCCATCAGTTCGTCAGCGCGCGGATGTCCGCGAGCGTTCGACAGCGCCGCAGCGACCGCTTGCTTCTGCGGATGCCCGCTCTCCATCATCTCACGGATGTTGTGAGAGATGGTCTCGCGTGAGGAACCCGGAGCTAATGGCATCAGTCCGATACCCATGCCCTGAAATTTGTCTGCATCAGCCCCGTGTCGAGGAATGAAGGCCGTGACGGATTACTCGCCGCATAGGGATGCGCCAAGCGATGATTGACCCCGGCGAGCGACGCCTTGGTCGGCGTACCAGGCATCCGCCCGTCAAACGCGCGGTCGTCGATCGCCTTCCGAAACGCTTCTTCGATCGGCTGAAGATCGGCATCCTCGATAAAGCGGTTGCGGCGCGGACCTCCAGCCAGCAGGTTTTCCAATTGGCCCAAGGCGGCATTTTCTACTGCGTCCGTGATGTCCTTGCCGTTCAGCAGGGAGAAGATGGAGAACAGGCCGTATCGGCGTTCGAGGATTTCGGCCACATCACCGGTGGTCGTGCTTTGTGGCCGTCGGGGCCGACGCCAGCGAACTCCGCCGCGCGGCAAGCGACGTCGCGCGCGCTCAGCCTGAATAGGACGGTCGGGATAGCGGATGTCGTTCACACCGAGTGAAATCTTCATGACAATCCCCAGAGCGTTCCGACCCTCGCGGCGATTGCCAAATATTGACGCCCCCATGGCGTCTTCGTCAGTTGGAGGTCCGCGAAATTCAAGTTCTGCATCACCCGCGGATTGAGCAACCCAGCCGCCGTGCCCTGATCCGACGCATTTGTCACCACGCCCGCGGCAAACCGGTTGAGGCCGTAAGCCGCACGTGCCCGGCTGAAATAAACCTCCGACACCGCCGCGTTCGGTAGCGCCGTGCCGCCTCCGGGATTTGGCGACAAAGCGTAGGTAATGGTCTGCCCTGAGACCGAATTGACGCAGAACGGTGCCGTGCTTGACGCGTCGTAGGCCACAGGACTGATGCCTGATATCGCGATCGCATCGCCGGGCAGCGGCCCCCCTGATGCAGATGGCGTGGTACCTGAAAGATACTGAGCCAGTGCGTAAGGGGCGCCGAACGGCAGTGGCGCACCATTCTGCTTTTGCTCGGCGCCACTTGCAGACGCCGCATAGACATTCCAGCCTATCGCGCCGCCGAGCGCAGATGGCGCGGCGACGGAAACCAAGCCATCCGGCCCAGTGACCTCGACCGACGCTTCCAGCGAAGGATCGCCTTCGCCGAACGGGAAGACATAGGTCACTTCCACATAGGCTGTTCCGGTCGGCAGCGAACCGCCCTCGGACGACGGCGTAAGGATCGGCGTCGTTGCCGCGATGACCAATGTCAGTGTCGCCAGACCAGTAGACCAGCTTGCGGTCATTACAGGCCACGACCGATCTTGTGCATTCTCAATCAGGAGGTGCGTGGCCAGATTATAGATTGCGGTCGTGTAGATCGAATAAGCATTGGGCTGTCCCGGCGTCGCCCGAAGCTGCGTGTTGACCGTGTTGAGCGCCTGCGCATAGGCCCAGCCGATCCATGGCGAGTCCGTCGCTAGAATGTTCGGCGTGAGTCCGATAGAATTCACGAGGAAAT
>JASHSD010000841.1 GCA_030036985.1 Bryobacteraceae bacterium | reverse complement strand
ATTGTTGCCGTGGAAGACCGCCGGCGCGGAAGTCGCACTGTTGAATATGCCGGGTTGAGTGTCACCCGCATAGTTGCTGACTGTGTTCGACGTTCCCAGACTGTTGACCACCTGAACCGAGGCGATGCCGGTGATGCCCAACGGGATCGCCGCGTTGATCTGGCCGGGGCTGACGTAACGCACGGCCGTCGGAGTTCCGTTCACCAGCACCTGCACGCCGCCGAGGCCGGTGGGAAGACTGACGTCGGTCGCAGTTGTGGTTGCCAGGTTGGCTCCGTAGATGGAGATGAACTCTCCGGGCGCGAACTCCGCGGTGAAGGGTACGGAAGAGCCTGCGTTCAGGATGCCGGTCGGATAGATATAAGGGGCCGGAGTGGGAGCCGAGGTGTAATTGGGACCTTCCATCAAGACCTCGATCCCCAGGAATCCGGCGCTCGCATTGGATAAGCCGATCGCGAATGCACCGGACGGGCCGAAGAAGTATCCGTTCCAGTAGTCGCTGTACGCGCCACCGGAGACGCTCAACACATCGGAGTAAGTGTAGTCCTGGAGAAAGCTGCCGCGCGGCGGTCCTACCACGTTATCCCGCTGATGCGCCAGAAACTGCCCGTCGTTGGCATCTGTAAGAACGTCATATCCGCCATAGGTGCTGTTGAGCCAGGCACAGCCGCAATTGTCGGCTTGGGAATCGTCCTGAAACAAACCGGCTTCGTAGTACGGAACCTGCGTGGCGAAGGAACCGCCGGCGCTCTGGCGCACGCCCACTATGAAGTCGGTATCCTCGGGATCGCCACCGAAAAAGAAATTGCCATCGGGCGAGAAATAGAAGTCTTTGGAGCCGGACATCAGGCTGCTGTTGAGATCTGAGGCCGTCGGCTCGCTACCGAAGGTCACAGTTGCTACGCCGGCGCTGACGGAATAATTCACGCCGGAGAAAGCCGACTGCGTCATTGCTGTGGCGTTCAACCCGAGGGTCCCGGTGAGCGCCGTGGTGGTGACTGTGCTGCCGGCGCCCGTCATGGTGAATGAGTAAGCGCGCGTGTGGAGCAGGTCAAGAGTCAGCGCGGGAATGTCTGTACCGATAACCGAAAAGACGCCCTGCAGCGAAGGCGCCGAAGTGGGTTGCGGCGCTGCGATGAACAGGTCGTTATAACCGCTGTTGTTATCGGTCGCACTTCCTGCCAAGACTTTGGATGGAGACACCAGCAGATCGATCTCATCGCCTGCGAATTGGGAGTAAACGAATTGAAGCGGTGTGGACATGGCGCCGTAACCGCTGGCCTCGATGACGTAGGTTCCGCTGCCGGTAATCGGTGTGACCGTGTTCTCGGCCGCATCGAAAGCATTGGCGGTGAGAGCATAGGTTCCGTTACCGCCGAAAACGATGCTGCCGTAGACCGCTATGGCTTCCTTAAGATCGTTGTCGGAGTTATATCCGCCGAGCCACATGACCTGACGGAAGTAGTAGGCACCGTTCAGCAGTGCGTTTCCGCCGGTGTCCCAGGTTTGCGCGGCGGCGGGCCAGGCAGCCGCCATGAACAGAAGCAAAGAACTCCAGGCGAGTCGTTTCATGTGTTGGATATTTGGATGTGCCGGATGCGGGAAAACGGTACATCTTTCAGCATTTTTCAGCATAAACCGTTGGCGATTTTCCGGTAGGAGGCGCGACGAAGCGAGCGGTATCGACAGTGCGCGATCGCGGTTACCGAACCGCGACCGCGAGGGAGCGAGTTTGCGTTCGTCAATGCGGGCGGCCTCGATTTCGGGGAACTCAAACGGCTGCTGGTGCCGCTGACGGTAGGCCGCCGGGAAACCGACCCCGGCTGCAATTATTAGGACGCACCGCAACAGTACCGGTCGTCGATCCCGTGCAGCTTCCTAGGGGACTGAGATCCCAAGCACTGCTACTGCTGGTAGCTCGAATTAATTTCGAGGGCCGCCCTGAAGCTTGGGTGGATCGTGTAAGCATGGTCCCCGGAAATGCCGCTTCCCATCTTTCGCAAATCATGCTGGTATTGGTTCGAAAACCGTTCGACATCGGGTGGCACCCAGTAGCCAAGGAAGCCAAACCACACCAACAAGCCCAGAGCACGGTCACTTTCATCTAAGGCGACGCCAGCTGATCCAATTCTCGCGCGGACATCTTCGTTGTCTATTGGCACCGTGCAACCGTGAAACGCATACGGCACCTCGCTAAAGGCCTCCGCGACGTCTTTCATCTCATATGACAAATCGACGAGGGAGTCCTCTGAACACTGGCGCTCTGCCTGGCAGATATCGGCTTCAGAAACCTTGTCCCTGCCTCGACTCAGGGCCATATCGATAGAAGTACGACAAAACCTCAGGACCTCTCTTGGCCGCATGAGAGTCCGACCTAAGATATAGGCAAAAGACTCTTCCCCACGGACGTGGGAGTCGAAAATCGCCCGCCAAAGGCTGTCAAAATTTCCCTCAAGTCCGGTGCTTCTGCTTATTCGCCGGCGAAGGATTTCCTTGAACACCTCTGGGTCTGCCCAGTCGAGAATTACCGCGGAGTCCTTTCCTCGATCCGGTGTTTCCCTCACGAGGTGTCCATAGATGTCATTGCGTATAAACACAATCACGTGGCATTCCGTCCCTCGGCTCTCGAATTGGCGCTGCAATTTCCGAGATGCCTCCAATAAGCTACGAATCAAAAGGATGTCCTCCGTTCTCGCCGACTGCACCGGCCAACTCTTGTCGAGGTTGTCGATCAGGAGCCAAATCGCTTCTTTACGGCCTGTTGTCATGTAGAGGCTCACGGCATCACTCAGCGCCCTAATATCTGAGCCGTAGACCAGCTGGGTGATTTCCGCGGTGGAGGATATCGACGCCATCTGTTGCCGCCGAATCGCGATGTCATCAACAAGTGTCAAAAGCCTTTCAGAGAAGTCACCTTGCTCACTCCGCGCATCTTCCCCGAACAATTCGGCGACCTTACGCCACGCCTCCCTTTGCGGGGGATAGCGGTATGATACATGACTCTCTTCATCGACAATTTTCCTTGCGATTTCCATGAGAAGGAGATAATTCCAGAAGGCTGTCAGGACGTGTTGTTGGACTCCCGGCGGCAGACGTTCGAGCACTGATTCCCTGAGCTTCGTAAACTGATGTCCCTCCGGCTTCAGGTCCAGTACAAGGTGCGCTCGGCTGGGTTTGTATGTGCTCCTTATGCCGTAAAAGATAGCTGTTTTACCTGCTCCTTTGCGACCAACAACCAAGCGAGCGTGGCCTCGCTTCGCCTCGTTGTACTCCCCCGTAGGCACGAAATAGGAGCTTAGGCCTTTGATCTCGTTTTCTGCGGCGAAGTCGCCCAAATCCACCTTTTCGAGTAGGTTCAGCGGCAATGCTACCGCGACAAACTGAGATTCTTGTAATTCTTCGACAACACTTTTTATCAGCGGAAGGACATGATCGCTCACTTGGGATGCGATCGTGTAGCTCTTGACTACGTCCCTGAAGTCGATCGGCTGCTTGACGTTGCCTTCCTGGAGAATCAGCACCCTTTTCTCCTGCGCCATCGCAAGTCCAGCGACTAGCGCACATCGCGCATTGTTGACCAGAGATCCATTCCGCTCGGGCGCGACCATGTGTACGATTACGCCGAACGAGGTTCCAACCTGCTTCGACGCCTCGTGCAACGAGAGCCGTGCGGTTTCCTTTGGGTCGAACGACCTGAACCGAAGTCCCGATTTCTTAAGGGCGGACATTAGCCGCACCATACCCTCATTCTGAACGTGGCTGCGAACCAGATAGATTGGCTGTTCCCGGTTCAAAGGGAGGTTCTGTATGGGGAACGGCTGTATGTCCCTCGCCACTACCTGAACCGCGAGGTCTTCTGAGTTCTCAAAGGTCGAATAGCCGAAGGTATCAAGCATTCCCAATTCCTCGAATGCCTTCTCATCACGGCTATAGTTACGGTCGCGAATCGGCTGGATGCTCGCACCAAGGCCGATTGCATAGCCAATTTCGAAAAGAACGTTCGGGTTCAGGGTAGTTACATCGGCCAGCACCCTGCGCGTAGACCGCAGCGCTTTGCAAATCTTGCAAAAGATGATTTGCCCCGGGATGCTTAGATCCTTCCAAGTGATCCAGCGTTCAGCTGTGCGTTGTTGCTTTATCCGCCTGACTGCGGCTTCTATCGTGTCCGCGATGAACGGTGGGTCCGAGGCGTAAACCCCAAACCCATCCGCGCTGCGAACGTCCTCGAAGTTTTGGTCGCATGCGGCCCCAGCGTACTCACAGAATGCGGGCGGATTGATGGGCAGCAGGGGGAGCGAAGCGGGCGTGGGCATTCCGGGCGGTAGGCTCGTATTATCATTCATCTAAGGCGATACGTGCAACTGCGATTCGTTTTCAATTGAGCATTCGGCTGGCGGTCGACGCGCCGCAAGATCAATCCGACAGGCCACTGTCTCCGCGATTCCATTTCGCCGGAAAGTCAGGCGAATCGCCAAATCATTTACCCGTAAGGTCAAAATCACTGCCCGGAACCGGGGCGGGGGAAACCCACGAGTGGCGCACTTGACAACAATTAAACATCCATTTTAAACTACCGTTTAGATGGCCAGCTCGACCGCCCGCACCCCTCGCGGGACCAGCGATCCCGTCCGCAATCCAGCGCTGCCCGACGGCACGCGCAACAAGTTACTCGACTCCGCCGGGCAGGTCTTTGCCGATTTCGGCTATCACGCCGCGACGGTCCGCGAAATCTGCGCCCGCGCGGGCGTGAACGTGGCGCTGGTCAATTACCATTTCGGCGACAAGCTGGAGCTTTACACCGAAGTCCTGCGGCACTCCATCGGCGCGCATCGCGACGGCATTATCCAGCAGGCGCTCCGCAGCGCCGCCCCGCCCGAGGAGGCGTTTCGCGAACTGATCCACGCCATGTTCCAGAGGGTGTGCCGCGCCGATCGTCCCGGCTGGCATTTTCGCCTGATGGTCCACGAACTGGCGCAGCCCACACCCGCCATGGCCGCGGTCATCGACGATACGATGCGCCCCATCTATGAGCGCTTCTGCGAACTCATCGGCGTCATGCTCGGCCTGCCTGTGGATCACGACAAGACCCGGCTGTGCGCGCACAGCGTAATCGCGCAGGTCGTGCATTACGTCCACTCGCGGCACGTGATTTCGCGCCTCTGGCCCGAACTCGACTTGACCGCGGAACGTATCTCCGAAATATCGACTCATATCGCCGACTTCTCGCTTGCATACCTACGCGGGAACAGCCGCAAAAACAACACAAGCAGGAACACAAGAAAAACATGACGGACCAGCCAAAACCTCCTCAACCCGCCCCCCCGCCACCGCCCGCGCGCTCCCGCGGCAGGATGCTTGCGCTTATCGTGGTCGTCCTGGGCGTGGTTGCGTTCTTCGTCTGGAGAGGTTATTTCGCCAATCCGAGCGTGCCCTCGAATCTCGTCGTGCTCAGCGGCCGCATTGAAGGCGACGATTCGGCGGTCGCGCCCAAAACCACCGGCCGCATTCTGGAGATCCGCGTCCGCGAAGGCGACAGCGTGAAAGCGGGCGACGTGATCGCGGTGCTCGACGACGACCAGTTGAAAGCGCGCGAAGATCAGGCCAAGGCCGCGCTCGAAGGCGCGGAGGATAAAGCCAAATCCGCAAACGATCAGATTGCGGTTTATCAGCAGGAGCTGCAGCAGAACGAGCTCGCCACCGAGCAGGCGAAAGTGGATGCCGAAGGCCGGGTGAAGCAGGCCGAATCCGATGTCGCCGCCGCCGAGTCGGACCTCGCGCAGCAGGAAGCGAATCTGCGGCTCGCGCAGTTCGACAATGTCGCTTATCAGAAGCTGGTGAAGACCGGCGCCGCATCCCAGCGTCAGGCCACGCAGGCCGCGGCCACGGCCGATCAGCAGGTGGCCGCGGTAGCGGCCGCGCGGCGCCGGCTGGATGCGGCCAAGGGCGCGCTCACCACCGCCCAAGCCAATCTCTCGAACCCCGGCATTCGCGGCTTCCAGGCCGCCACTGTGCGCAAGCAGATCGACGAACAGCACGCCGATATCGCCAACGCCCAGGCCGCCACGCTGCAGTCCCGCTATCAACTGACGGAGGCCGAGGAGAATCGCAAAGACCTCATCGTGACCGCGCCGTTCGATGGCACCATCCTGACGCGCGCCGCCGAGCCGGGCGAAGTCGTGACGGCCGGCACCGCCGTTGTGACGATGCTCGATTTGAGCAAGGTTTATCTGCGCGGATTTATACCGGAAGGCGAGATCGGCCGGGTGAAAGTGGGCCAGCCCGCACGCGTTTACCTCGATTCCGCGCCCGATAAGCCCATCGACGCGTATGTGCTGCGCATCGATCCGCAAGCCACGTTCACGCCCGAGAACACTTACTTCCGCGACGATCGCGTCAAGCAGGTGGTGGGCGTGAAGCTGCAGCTGAAAGGCGCCATCGGATACGCCAAGCCGGGAATGCCTTCCGACGGCGAGATCCTTGTACAGGGCAACGTCTGGCCATCAGGTAAGTACATCGAATGATCGCCACGGAATCCACAGCACCGGCGACAGCCACAAGTGACGCGGGCGCCCGCGGTTCCGCAACCGCGATTCGCATCCGCGATCTGTGGAAACGTTACGGCGCCGTGGAGGCGGTGCGCGGCATCGATCTCGAAATCAAGGACGGCGAAATCTTCGGCCTGATCGGTCCCGACGGCGCCGGCAAAACATCCACTTTCCAGATCCTCGCGGGCGTGATGGAAGCGACTTCCGGCACAGCCGACGTCTTCGGCGTTCCGGCAAGGCAGGCGCGCTCGACCACCGGTTATCTCACGCAGGCCTTCAGTCTCTATCCGGATCTGACCGTCTTCGAAAATATCCGCTATATCGGCGACCTGCGCCGTGTGCCCCCGGATGAAATTACCCGGCGCGGCCGACACTATCTGCGCATGTTCGATATGGATCGCTTCGAGGGCCGTCTCGCGGCGCGTCTCAGCGGCGGCATGAAACAGAAGCTGGCGCTGGCCTGCGCGCTGGTGCCGGAGCCGCGAGTGCTGCTGCTCGATGAGCCTACGACGGGCGTAGATCCGGTCTCGCGCCGCGAGTTCTGGGACACGCTGGCGCATCTCGCCTCCGACGGTCTCACCATCGTGCTGGCAACGCCCTATCT
>JASHSD010000840.1 GCA_030036985.1 Bryobacteraceae bacterium | reverse complement strand
GAGTAACGGCCGCCAACCCAGTCCCAGAAACCAAACATGTTCGTCGTATCGATGCCGAACTTCGCTACTTCGCCCGCATTCGTGGACACAGCGACGAAATGCTTGGCAATCGATTTCTCGTCGCCACCCATGCCAGCTAACGCCCACGCGCGCGCCGAGTGAGCGTTGGTCATCGTCTCGAGTGTCGTGAATGTCTTCGAGGAAATGACGAAAAGAGTCTCGGCGGGATCGAAGTCGCGGACCGCTTCCGCCAAGTCTGTGCCGTCGACGTTGGACACGAAGCGGAAGGTCATGTCGCGGTCACTGTAATGCTTCAAAGCTTCGTAAGCCATGACTGGCCCAAGGTCGGAGCCGCCGATGCCTACACTGATGACATTGCGAATCGGCTTGCCGGTGTGTCCTTTCCATTGCCCGCTGCGGACCCGATCGCAGAAACCCGCCATCTTGTCCAGCACAGCGTGAACGCCGGGGACGACGTTTTCGCCTTCCACCACGATGGAGGTTCCGGCGGGCGCCCGCAGGGCTACATGCAGTACCGCACGCTTTTCGGTCACGTTGATCTTGTCGCCGCGAAACATGGCGTCAATGCGCGAACGTAAGCCCGACTCCTCGGCGAGTTCGATCAACAACGCGATCGTCTCATCGGTAATGCGGTTTTTCGAATAGTCGAGAAAGATGCCCACGGCCTCAGCCGTCAGTCGCTCCCCTCTTTCGCGGTCCTTCGCAAAAAGATCTCGCAGATGCGCCTCGCGAAGCTTCTTGTAGTGCGATTCGAGTTTGTGCCAGGCCTCCCGCCTCGTCAGCGGCTCCAGGACTTCGGTCGTTTGTAATGGCGTTGTCATGGCGATACTCCTCCTAACTCGCGATCGCGCCCGCGAGGGCGGCGCTCTTCGATTCGATGACCCCCATAAGGTCGTTCCAGGACTTTGACGAACGATTTGGCCCCTTCGTCCTGAAGCTGGGCTGCCAGCGCATCGACGTCGATACCGGCATGGGCGAACTGAGAAAGAACCTCTTCGCAATCGCCACCGTCCGCGGGCATAATCGGACCGATTTCGCCATGATCGCCAAGCGCCTTCAGCGTGCCGTCCGGCATCGTGTTCACGGTGAACGGAGCGGCAAGAGCCTTGACGTAAAGCACGTCGGACGCCTTGGGATCTTTGGTTCCCGTACTGGCCCACAGCAACCTTTGCGGGCGCGCGCCGAAGTTCAGGATTCGCTGCCAGCGCGGCGAGGCGAGCAGTTCGGAATAGGCTTTGTACGTGCGTTTTGCGATCGCTATGCCGAGCCGGTCGCGCAGCGCTACGGGAACCTTCCCCGTCACCGCGACGTCCCAGCGGCTGATAAATATCGAAGCGACCGAACCGACCGTGGGATTGAGCCCGCGCTCGATGCGGCGTTCGATGCCGCGCAGAAACGCCTCCGCGGCTGCGAGATACTGCTCGCGGGAGAACAACAGAGTGACCTTGACTGGCACGCCCGCGAAGATTGCCTCTTCGATTGCGGGGATCCCCTGCCTGGTTCCGGGAATTTTGATAAACAGATTCGACTGCCCCGCCCGCGCATGAAGGTCCCTGGCTGCCGCGAGACTCGCTGCTGTATCGAAAGCCAGCAATGGCGACACCTCCAAAGACACCCAGCCGTCCACGCCGTCGGTCTGGTAATGAACGGGGCGAAACAGCGTTGCCGCCCTGCTGAGGTCCTCCACGGCCAGATCGAAGAAAAGCGCTTCGGCGGATTTGTTCTTAGCTGCTTTCTCGCGGATAGCTGTGTCGTACGCCGCGCTGTTGCTGATTGCGTGGTCGAAGATCGTGGGGTTCGACGTCAGTCCCGTCACCGACCAGGCGTCCATATACCGTTGAAGAGCCCCGCTGTTCAGCATGTCCCGCGTGATGTTGTCGAGCCAGATACTCTGGCCCAGATCGTGGAGCGCTTTTGTCGCTTTCATCGTGTTACTACCTCCATGACTCGTTCTGAATTGAGGCTCGCAGCCGCTGCCAAACGGTTTGACGACCCTGTCAGGCCGTGCAGCCATTCGAACGCTGGGCCCACGATCATATCTGTGGTGCAACGCCAGCGCCAATTACCGTCGGCGCGGCCGGGAACGTTCATTCGTGCTTCTTTTCCGAGATTCAACAGATCCCGAAGCGGCGCCATTGCCAGAGCGGCAGGGGAATCCCACGCCAATTCCATCAGAGCGGGCGCAGCATCGCCCGGCCCGGCCACAACTCGCTTGACATGACCGCGTAAGTTCTGACGCTGATCCTCCGGAAGGCCTTCAAACCATTCGTGAGTCGGAGGATTGTCGTGAGTCCCTGTATATGCCACCGTGTTGGCGACGTAGTTACCCGGCAGGTACGGATTGTCGGGATGGCCATCGAACGCGAATTGAAGAACGCGCATCCCCGGCAGGTGAAACTCGTCGCGAAGGGCATACACATCACGCGTAATCAGCCCCAGGTCTTCCGCCAGGAGGGGAAGCGCGTCCAATCCCTTTTCGGCCGCCGCGAGGAAGTCCGCGCCCGGCCCCGGAATCCAACTTCCGGACCGCGCTGTCTGTGCGCCCGCGGGGATATGCCAGGCAGCGGCGAATCCCCGGAAATGATCGAGACGAACCATGTCGACGTGAGCGAGCAGCGCGCGCAAACGATCGATCCACCATTGATAACCGGACGCCTGAAGCGCAGTCCAATTGTAGACGGTATTGCCCCAGAGCTGGCCTTCGCGCTGAAATAATCGGGAGGCACCCCCGCGACAAAGCTCGGCAGGCACCGATCGTCGAGGAGAAACAACTCCGGGTCGGCCCATACGTCGCTTGAATCGGGAGAGACGAAGAAAGGCAGGTCGCCGATAAGGCTCAGGCCTCTGGCGTGCGCGTACGCCTTCAGGCGGTCGGTCTGGCGGAACAGCAGGAATTGTATAAAGCACGCCAAATCGATCCAATCCCCAACCTCATTCCGGACGTGGTCAAGCGCCGCGGGAACGCGATTCACCAACTCTCCCGGCCATTCCAGATAGTGGACGCCGGCGAACTTGATCTTCAGAGCCCGAAAGAGCGCGTAGTCGTTCAGCCAGTGCGCCTGGTCGTTGCGGAATTGTTCGTACTCAACCCGAAGATCGGCACGCGCGCCCGCCCTGAAGTTGGCCCAGGCTTTCTCGAGGACCTGACGCTTGAATGGCACGACAGCGTTGTAGTCGACTGCCGATGCCGGGAACGCTTGGTCCTGAATTTCGGTCGACCGCAGGAGGCCGTCTTCAATCAGCCAATCGGGGCTGATCACCAATTCGTTGCCTGCGAACGACGACAAGGGCTGATACGGCGAGTTACCGTAACCGGTCGGACCAAGCGGGAGCGCCTGCCACCACGTTTGGCCGGATTCAACCAGCCGATCAACCCACGATAGGGAAGTCGGCCCCAGATCCCCGATGCCATAGGCAGAAGGCAATGACGTTACGTGCAACAGGATGCCGGATGCGCGGCAACCCTGTCGAAACGGCATCGCGCTATCAGTGGTCATATCGCCTTCTTCGAGGACTCCAGCACCGCATTCACAATCTCTTCGGCCTCGCTCAGAATTGCGTCGAGGTGCGCCTGATCCCTGAAGCTCTCCGCGTAGATCTTGTAGATGGCCTCGGTCCCTGAAGGCCGCGCGGCAAACCAGCCGCCCGGCGGTCACCACTTTCAAGCCGCCGATAGGGGCGTTGTCGCCGGGCGAGCGGGTCAGCTTCTCGACGATCGGCTCTCCCGCCAGACTCGACGCGGTGATGGCGTTCGGCGATAACTCCCGCAGCCTGGATTTCTGTTCGGGCGTGGCGTGTACATCGATGCGGGTGTACAGCGGCGTTCCAAACTGCGCGGTCAGTTCCGCATAATGTTCGCCTGGATCTTTCCCTGTGCGGGCAGTTATCTCGGCTGCCAGCAGGTTCATGATCAGACCGTCTTTATCGGTCGTCCACACATTGCCGTCGCACCGCAGGAAACTCGCGCCGGCGCTCTCTTCGCCCCCAAAACAACAGGAGCCGTCGACGAAGCCCGAAACAAACCACTTGAATCCTACCGGCACTTCGTACAAGTGCCTGCCAAGATTTTGGACCACCTTGTCGATCATGCTGCTGCTCACCAGCGTCTTACCAACTACGGCGCTCTTCGGCCACTGGGGCCGATTCGTGAGCAGATAGCGGATGGCCACGGCAAGGTAACGATTGGGGTTCATCAGACCGGCCGAAGGCGTCACTACGCCATGCCGGTCCGCATCGGTGTCGTTGCCGAAGGCGACGCGATAGCGGTCCTTCAGTTCGACGAGCCGCGCCATTGCATAAGGGATGGAGCAATCCATGCGAATCACGCCGTCGTGATCGACTGTCATGAATGAAAAGGTGTGGTCAATCGTCGTGTTCACGACGGCGACGTCGAGGCGATAGAGGTTGTTGATCCGGCCCCAGTATGGCTCGGACGCACCTCCGAGCGGGTCCACGGCGATCCTGATTCCGGAACCGCGAATCGCGTCCATGTCGACCACATTCTGCAGATCGCGGATGTAGGGCACGGCGAAGTCCGCCTTGTGCGTCGTCGGCGCGGCAAATGCCGCGGTGAATGGCACGCGTTTCACGCCGACGTTTTTCGCGCGCAGCAGTTCGTTGGCGCGGTTCTCAACCCACCGGGTTACGTCGGTGTCGGCCGGACCGCCGTTCGGCGGGTTGTACTTGAAACCTCCGTCCCTCGGCGGATTATGCGAGGGGGTGATGACGATTCCGTCGGCGAAATGCGCATCGCGGCTGCGGTTGTAGGCGAGGATCGCCCGCGAGATTACCGGGGTCGGAGTGACACCGTTGTCGCGTTGAATCACGGTATCCACATTATTGGCTGCCAACACCTCAAGTGCAGTTCGCTCCGCTGGTTCGGAGACTGCGTGCGTGTCCTTTCCCATGTGAAGAGGACCGTCCGTGCCGTTGGCGCGCCGGTAATCGCAGATCGCCTGGGTAATGGCGAGAATGTGAGCCTCGTTAAACGTCCCGTCGAGCGCGGAGCCGCGGTGGCCGCTTGTGCCGAAGCTGACCATCTGGTTCGGATCGTTCACGTCGGGCCGACGTTCGAAGTACTCCCGTTGGAGTTGCGCCACATCGATCAACATCTCCTTCGGGGCCGGTTTGCCGGCCAACGGTGAAATCCGCGGAAGGGAGTTGATCGCTACTGTACCGGGCATGGTTTGACCTTCCAGATATCGGTTGCATATTCGGCGATTGCGCGGTCGCTCGAGAATTTCCCGGACCCCGCGACGTTCAGGATTGCCTTGCGCGTCCAGTTTTCGGGAGCGGCATATGACTCAAGCAGGCGCCGGTCTGCGTCCACATAAGATTTAAGATCCGCAAGGTGCATGTAATAATCGCCATGCGTCAAAAGCGCGTTCCGCAGTTCGCCGAAGATCCCCGGCTCGTAGCGGCTGAAGTGATCGGAGAAGATCAGGTCGAGCGCCGCGCGGGTTTCGGGCTCGTTGTTGTAGTGCCAGTGCGGGTCGTACCAGCCCCGGCTTGACGCCACTTCTTCCGCGGTCAGGCCGAAGAGGAAGAAATTCTCCTCGCCCGCTTCCTGCGCCATTTCGATAGTGGCTCCATCGCGCGTCCCGATCGTCAACGCGGCGTTCATCATGAACTTCATATTGCTGGTGCCGGTGGCCTCGTAGCCCGCCGTTGAGATCTGATTCGAGACGTCGCTGGCCGGGATCAGCCGCTCCGCGAGCGAGACGTCATATTCGGGCAGAAACAAGACCTTGAGCCGGCCCCGCATCGCCGGGTCGCCGTCGATCGTACCGGCGAGGTTGTCGATGAACTTGATGATGAGCTTCGCCAGCCTATAGGCGGGCGCCGCCTTCCCGGAAAAGAAAAACGTTCGCGGCGCCATTTCCAGCTTCGGGTTCTCTCGCAGCCGGTTATAGAGGACCACGATGCGCAGCGCATTGAGTAACTGCCGTTTGTATTCGTGAATCCGTTTGATCTGGCAATCGAAGACCGTATCGGGATCGACCGTCATGTCGAATGACGATTTCAGCCAGTCGGCAAATCGACACTTGGCGTCGCGCTTCGCTTTGCGGAAGCCGTCGCGAACGGTTGGGTCGTCCGCCAGCGGGCTCAGCCTGCGGAGTTCGCCCAGATCGGTAATCCAGGCATCGCCGATCGCTCCGGTGATGGCGCGGGCCAGCGGCGGGTTTGCCAGCAGCAGCCACCGGCGTGGCGTGACACCGTTGGTCTTGTTGCTGAAGCGCTCGGGAAACATCTCGGCCAAGTCCTTAACCGTCTTCTTGCGCAGTAATTCCGAGTGGATCGCAGAGACGCCGTTGGTGCTGTGCGAGCCGACGATCGCAAGGTTAGCCATACGTACGTGTTTGACGGGACCCTCTTCAACCAGACTCACGCGCTCGACGCGCGCTTCGTCGTTGGGGAATCGGCTTCGGACCGAATCCAGGAGGCGGCGATTGATTTCAAATATGATCTCCAGGTTGCGAGGCACAAGCATATCGAACGATTCGACCGGCCATTTTTCCAGGGCCTCGGGCAACAGCGTGTGGTTTGTATAGGCGAGCGTCCTTCTTGTGATGTCCCACGCCCGATCCCACCCAAGGCCCGCATCGTCCAGAAGAATGCGCATCAGTTCGGGCACCGACATCGAGTAACAGTTCAGGTGGTTGACGCTGTTTTTAGCAGCGACGGCATGGGTAGCGCGTTGCGATGTGACCGGATGGCGGTCACAAGATAGACCAGCGGAGCTCGATGCTGCATGCGGCACGTGCGGGTCACCGTGAGCAAGCGGGCAACCGCGACTTCACCCTGAGCACTGCGGCTTCCGAAGCTGATCTTGCGCCATTG
>JASHSD010000839.1 GCA_030036985.1 Bryobacteraceae bacterium | reverse complement strand
CGCCGTCCACCACCAGCGGCGTGGCTTCGAATTTTTCGAGCGACTGCGCCTGAAAGATCCATTGCTGTTCCAGATCCTTCACGTTGCCCGGCGTAATCTGGGTCAGCACGCTGTGGCGCTGGCTCATTTCGGTGCCCGAGTATGTCAGCCAGTTTTGCGGCTCTTTGTTGGCCTGCAGGATGCGATCGAACCCCACCTGTCCCCAGGCGGCCGGTGCGAGCAGGGCGATTGCGCAGAGGGATCGTGTCATAACTGAGTTCCCAGACAACAATTAGAGCACTTTCAGCAAAACTGGTTTTGTCTTCAAGGCCGGCAGGATTGGTTGCGACTGAAAGTCGCCTGAAAGCGAACCGTGGGAGGAGCCCCGGGCACGGCAGACTGAGTGTGCCAACCACTCCCTCGCGGTCGTGGCTCAGAAACCGGTATCGAGCCGCGACCGCGAGGGAGCGTTCTGCGCCGCTGGGCGTAAACACTGCGAAGCCATGACCTTGGGTGGGCGTCGCTTGACCACCACCGGAGAAATTGCCGCGCGCATACCAGCCAAACGAATGAAAATAAATCGGTTAGGTCCAAATTGGCTTCGTTTGGCAGTTTTTTAGTTTTCAAGAAGCACGCGGGGAGTTGGTTGTCCGCGGCATTATTGTACAGTCGGTTTTGGGACTTCAGCGGCTCGGTGCGAGTAACCAGTTTGTTCTCAGACCCGGAATGTTTTCGAGCTTTGTGATCGCCAACTTCCTGGCTGCGCTCGGAAAATAAGCTTCAGCGCCAGTTGCACCGACCGCGTTCCGCCGATCTGATAGAGCGGACTGAAGGCGCCGTTCCGGCCGCCACTGCCCAGCGACGTCCCCAGAATCTGAGTCAATTGCCCGACATACTCGAGCCCAAAAGCACCGGCACGAGTGCCGGTGCGGCAGACGCGAGCGTCTGCGCCACGAGGGCACGAAAGAAAAAGACGGCGCCACAGGCTGAAGCCTGTGCTACTGATTCGTCAGGAGATGTGGGCGTCCAGCATCTTCTGGACGTCGCTCTTGCCGGTCGCGCCAACCTTCGTCGCCACCAGCTGGCCGCCCTTGAACAGGAGCAGCGTCGGAATCCCGCGCACCTGATAGCGCATCGCGGTCTGACCGTTGTCGTCCACATTCAATTTGCCGATTCTGGCTTTGCCCCGGTATTCGTCGGCAAGCTGGTCGATGATCGGAGTCATCTGCCTGCACGGACCGCACCAGGTGGCCCAGAAATCGACCAGCACCGGTTGGTCCGATTTCAGAACCTCCGTGTCCCAGCCTGCGTCGGTGAAGTGGAGCGTGTTGGCTCCGGCGTCAGTAGAGTTGAGCGTGTCTGCTCCAGCCATTTTTCGAAATCCTCGTTCAAGTTATAGAGTCGTCTGGAGCGCCGAAGGATGCAGAAGATCGCCGCGCATAAGATCGCCATACAAGCGCGCGTACTCCCCGCCGAAGCGATCCACGAAAAATCCTCTCGCATCCCCCGCACCATCATCGCCGTCCAGGCCTTGCGTTCATGCCACAACGCGCAGGCCCGCCGGATCGCATCCAGAAACGCATTTCCATTGTAATCAAGGAACTTGAATCCGGTCGCCTGGTCCGACGGCGCATCGACGATGGTATCGTCGAGACCGCCCGTCGCGCGCACCACCGGCGGCGTGCCGTAGCGAAGGCTGTACATTTGATTCAGGCCGCAAGGCTCGTAGCGGCTGGGCATGAGGAAGATATCGGCGCCCGCCTCGATGCGGTGAGCCAGCGCATCGTCGTAGCCGAATCGCACCGCGACCTTATCCGGAAACTCGTCCTGGAGACTGCGGAACAGGTTCTCCCATTGCGCCTCCCCGTTGCCGAGAGCCGCGAGATACACATCCCCGGCGAACAACTCCCGCGCCGTTTCGGCGATCAGATCGAAACCCTTCTGACTGGTGAAGCGGGAAATAATCCCCAGCAACGGGCTGCCGATCGCCGCTTCGGGAAGTCCCATTTCGCGCAGCAGAACCGCTTTGCAGGTTTGCTTTCCCGCAAGGTTTGCCGTCGAATAGTGCGCGGGAATCTGCGAATCCGTTTCCGGATTCCAGCGGCTGTAATCGGCGCCGTTCAGAATGCCGCTGAGGACGGCGCCGCGCTTCCGCAACAGCCCGTCCAGCCCGAAGCCGAAGGCGGGAGTCCGGATCTCCTCCGCGTATTTCCGGCTCACGGTATTTAATCGATCCGCCCAGGTGATTCCCGCTTTAAGGAAATTGATCCGGCCGTAGAATTCCATTCCGTTGACGTCGTCATACTCGGGCGGCAACGCGAGATCGGCGAACGCGGCGCGGTCGAAGATGCCCTGATAGCCCAGATTGTGGATCGTGAGCAAAGTCCGCACGCCCAGGAAATGGGGATCGGCGATATGCGGATTCTTCAGATAGGCGGGCACGAGCGAGGCCTGCCAGTCGTGGCAATGGATCACGTCCGCGCCAAACAATCGCCGCGAAATCTCCAGCGCGGCCTTCGAGAAGACGGCGAAGCGGATGTGGTTATCCGGGAAGTCTCCGCCGCTGTCGCCATAAAGACCGGCGCGATCGAAGAGCGCGGGCTGCTCGACGAAGTAGACGGTCGTATCGCCGGAACGCAGTTCGCCGATCGAAACGTCGTAAATCACCGTGCCCAGCGGGATGCGAAGACCGGACAGCACCCGGCGGGTCGGCGCATTCCTGGTTTCTCTGTACCGCGGAACGACGGTGGCAACCGTGTGTCCCAGTCGGGCCAGCGCGTCCGGAAGAGATCCGACCACATCCGCCAGTCCGCCGGTCTTGGCCCAGGGACTGACCTCCGATGAAACCATCAGGATTCGCGGCGACTTTGCCATGCCCTGTTAATGGTAAACTAACGCAAGATTTTGAAGCGAATTTCCATTCTGGCCGCGATTTGCCTTCTGAGCCTGAAGGGGCTTCAGGGCGCCGATAACATTCAGCTCGGCGTCAATCCGAACCTCTTCTACGTTCTTGCCGCGATCAATGCCGCGGGTTACGACGAAGGCATTCAGCTTCCGGACAATAATCCGTTGCGGCAGCAGCTGAGAGACTATCTGGCGAAGCAGCGGATCGAGGTGCTGCCGAAGCTTCGGGCTTTCTACAGCAAACACGAACAGCGGAACGGGGTACAGGATTTGTCGCAGTACATCTCTTATGCCCTCTCGGTGACGGGTCCGCCTGACTTTTCCTGGAGCACCCGGGACGTCGACGTTCCCCCGGACGCCATGGCGCTGGCCGATTTCACGCCGCTCCTGATCGATTTCTATCAGCAAGCCCATCTGGACCAATTGTGGGAGCGTGCCAAGCCTGCTTATGAAAAGGAAATGGTGAAGTACCATTCTCCGCTGCTCGCGATGACCACCAATGTCGATGCGTATCTGCGCTCACCCTCGGGCGGCTATCTCGGGCGCAAATTTCTTGTCTACATCGATCTTCTCGGCGCTCCGGAAATCGTTCAGACGCGCAACTACGGCGACAGCGCTTTCATCATCGTCACTCCCTCCGAGCAGCCGCGCACCTTCGATATCCGGCACGCCTACCTGTTTTTCCAGATCGACCCCATAGTCATCAAATACGGCGTGGTGCTGGATGAGAAGAGGTCGATTCTCGATTACGTACGGAACGCGCCGATGGAAGAGAACTTCAAGAACGATCTCGTGCTTCTCTCCGATGAAAGCCTGATCAAAGCCATCGAGAGCCGGCTCGACAAGGACCCGGCCGAGGTGGATCGGGCGGCGCGCCAGGGCTTCGTGCTGACGCCGTTTTTCTCCGAGCAGCTTCCCGTCTTCGAAAAGCAGGAGCAGGGAATGCGGTATTACTTTGAGGAGATGGTGAAAGCGATCGACCTGCGACGCGAGGACACGCGCATCGCGGGGATCCGGTTCGATGCCGCGCCCCTCGTGCGCCTGGGCAAACAAGTCACCGTGGAGGCCCCGCCGCCGAAGCTTTCTCCCTCCGGAGCTACTCTGGAGAAGGCCGAGGATTTGTACCTCAAGCGCAATCTGGACCCCGCCAAAGATCTCTATTTGAAATCCCTCGAACAGACGGGCAGCGCCGCCGAACACGCGCAGGCGTGGTACGGACTGGCGCGCATCGCGGTTCTGCAGAATCAGCCCGACGCGGCCGTGAAGCTGTTCGAGAAAACGCTCGGGGCCTCGCCCGACGGACAGACGAAAGCGTGGACGCTGGTTTATCTGGCCCGGCTTGCCCGTGCCGCCGGCGATCCGGAACGGGCCGCGAAATTTTACCAGGATGCCCTTTCCGTTTCCGGAGCGTCGGAGATGGCTCTCAAGGCCGCTCAGACGGAACTGAAAAACACATCGAAGAATTAATCAGGAGACATATTTTCCATGAGACGCACAGCTATTCTCACGATCGGTTTGCTCGGCGCCGCGGCGTTCGCCTTCGCCCAGGCTCCCGGCCAACCGGCCGCACCCCAGACCAAGAAGACAAAGACGGGTCCCGGACCCAAATCCTCGGCCGAACAACAGGCCATACAGGCGCTGCTCCAGGCGCAGACAAGCGACGACCGGATCAAGGCGGCCGACAACCTGATCACGAAGTTTCCCATGACGGATTTCAAATCCTTCGCGCTCGAAATCGAAGGGGAAGCGTATCTCGCGAACAAGGATAACGCGAAGGCGATTGTTTTCGGCGAACAGGCGCTCGCAGCCGATCCGAAAAACGTGGATGCCGACAATCTGCTGGCAAACGTCCTCGCCGGGACCACGCGCGATACCGATCTCGACAAAGACCAGAAGCTGGCGAAAGCCAATAAATATGCGCACGACGCCCTGGATCAGCTGAACAACGGCGAAAAGCCGTGGATGTATGCCGAAGCCGCGTGGCCCAAAGAGAAGGCTTACCAGATCAGCCAGGCTTATCAGGCATTGGGGAATATCGCTTTGGTGGCGAAAAAGGACGATGAAGCCATCGACGACTTCACGAAGGGCGTGGAATCGGCCCCCGACCCCCTGCTGATGATCCGGCTCGGCCGCGCTCTGGCCGCCGAAAAGAAATACACGGAGGCGATGTCCTGGGACGACAAGGTGATTGACAACGCCCAAATCCCGGATCAGTACAAAAACTTCGCCAAGAACGATAAGGCCCGTTTTGAGCTGATGGCCAAGAACGCGGGCGCCAAGTAGCCCACGCTTCTGAGGAATACGCGCAAAACGGGTCGCGTCCGCGCCGCACGAATAACGAGTTGCGCCGCTGTATTGCGGCGCGGGACAGCGCCCTTTGCGCTCTCTCGTTTTCGTGAGAGCAGCACAGGCCCGAGCCTGTGAATCCATGACGGCGAATCTGGACGAGCTCGAGCAGGCTCTCGGGCATCGTTTCTCCGACCGCGCTCTGCTGAGGCGCGCGGTCACGCATAGTTCGAGCGCCAACGAGACCGTTTCATGGCCGGCTTCGTCGTCGGCTTCATCGGGCGCCGACAACGAGCGTCTGGAATTTCTGGGCGATGCGATCCTGGGATGGCTGGTCAGCGAATGGCTGTTCTCGCGTTTCCACGACTTCAGCGAAGGCCGGCTTTCACTCCTCAAGAACCATCTGGTGAGCGCCGCGCACCTTCTGGCGGCGGCGCATCGCCTGAATCTCGGCGTCTATCTCCAGCTTGGGCGCGGCGAGGAAACGGGCGGCGGACGCGGCAAACAGAGGATTCTCGCGAATGCGTTCGAAGCCGTCCTGGCCGCCGTCTACCTCGACGGCGGAGCAGAACCCACGCGCCGGCTTCTGGCGCGATACGTCATGCCGCCCGACGAAGAACTGGCCCAATTGGCCGGCGCCGGTCCGCCGCATGATTTCCGCGCGGAGCTGGAACGCCTCGCGCGTGAGCGCAATCTGCCGCGTCCGCTGTATTTTATGGTGGGCGAGAACGGTCCGGGGCACGCCCGCACCTTCACCGTCGAGGTGAAGGTGGGCAAGGAATTTTCGGCCGCCGGCGAAGGCTCGTCGAAGAAAGCCGCGTCGCACGCCGCCGCGCGCAAGGTCTGCGAGTTGCTCCGCGGCGCCTGAAACGGTGCACGGGATCTCCGGACCGGCTGCGGGCGAGGGCGCCCGCCCCCCATCAATTCGATCTGCTGAAAACCACGTGCTACAAAGGGAACGCCTCCCCGAATGACCGTCAATCGTGGCGCGCAACGCGCCATTATCTCGATTTATTTTGCCCTGCTGGCCGTTGTTTATCTGATCGCATGGCTCAGGCCCGGTATCGGTCTGGCTCATAACGATGCCGCGTATCTTGCCGCCGCGAAGGCGATGGCCGAGGGACATGTCTGGGCGCAGACCCGCCTCCCGCCGCTTTTTCCCGCCCTGCTGGCTCCGTTCGCGCTGGTCTCGCTCCAGCCCCAATGGCTGAAGGCGCTGCCGCTGGTCTGCGCCGTCGGATGGTTCGCCCTGACGCGGGCGTTGCTCCTGAAGATGGGCGCGTCCCGTAACGCCGCGCTTTTGCTGGTGGGACTCACGGCGGCCTCTCCCACGGTCGTCTTCCTGAGCACGAACCTGATGGCTGAACCCCTTTTCGCGCTGTTGGCCGCGGCTGCGCTGCTGATGCTTTTGAGTGAACGCGCACTGCTTGCCGGCTTTCTGGCGGCGCTGGCCACTCTGACGGACACAGCCGGTATTGCGCTGATTCTCGCCTGCATGTTGACCCTCGTCGTGCGCGGACGGCTCCGCAACGCAGCCATTTTCACCGGCATCGCCATGGTGATGGTTGCGCCATGGTTCGGATTCGCCCTCGCGCATCCGGGGAACGGATGGGAGGCTTCCAACATTTTCACGGCGCTTCCGGCCAGCGACAAGATGGTGGTGCTGGGACGGAACGCGGTCAGCCTGTTGTCCAGCCCCTTCACGATGCTGACCGGGTTGACGAATGTGATAGCAGTCGTTGCGACTGTGATCGTATTTCTGTGGAGTCTGATTGTACGGCGCCGGCTTCTGCCCGATCTGTTCGTCTTTCTTTACGCTCTGCTTCTGCTGTGCCGGATTGCGCCGCCGGAGCGGCTGGTCGCGGCAATTTTGCCGCTCGTTCTCTGGATGGTCTGGCGAGTGTTGCGGACGACGCGGCGGCGCGAAGCGCTTGCAGCCATTCTGGTCATCGGCTGCCTTGTGCCCTTGTGGGCGGATGCGATGCGGTTGCCCGCTGCGATCGCGAATGGTTATTTCGAGGTGAACGGTCCTGCGGCAGACGACTGGAAACAGATGCGGAATCTCTTCGCGTTTATGCGCGCCGATACCCCTCCCGACAGCGTTCTGGTGGCGAACGACGACGATATTTTCCAGCTCTATACCGGACGCAGGGCGATTCGCGGATTCTCTCCCGATCCTTTCGATCTGTTCTATGCGGCGCGGCCGTTGATCGTGACCCCCGATCTGCTCTCCGGCGCCATCACGCAGGAGCAGGCGGATTATGTCGTGCTGATCCCCGATCGCGGATTGCCCGAATCTGCCGCGTTTCACCGCAGCGTGGAAGCGCTGGAGCGCGGGGGCGTGGTGGAACCGGTAAGCGTGCCGGGCGAGTCCCGCGATTACCAGTTGTTCAAGGTTGTCCGTTAAATTATGGTGTGTCCGGGAAGCAACTGGACGCTGCAGCACGTCACCGAAGCCAATCGCCACGGGACCCGCCATTACGCGCCAGCCTTCGGCGATTTCCATTATCCTTACGGACATGGAATCGCGCCGGAGCGCGGCGGTATGTCAAAACACGCAGAATCAACAGCCATGAAAATACCCGCGGGCAAGGTCGAACTCGCCGCCGATCTTGCCCTGCCCGATGACGCGACAGGTCTCGTGCTCTTTGCGCACGGCAGCGGCAGCAGCCGTCACAGCCCGCGCAATCGGCATGTCGCCGCGGTGCTGAACAGCGGGGCGGTCGGGACGGTGCTCGCCGATCTGCTGACCGAGGAAGAGGAGGTTATTGACGAGCAAACACGCGAACTCCGTTTCGATATCGACCTTCTCGCAGGGCGCCTGATCGCGATCGCCGACTGGATCGGCAGCCTCGACCAACTGAAGCGTCTCCCGCTCGGATATTTCGGAGCCAGCACCGGGGCCGCGGCTGCCCTGATCGCGGCGGCCGATCGTCCACGCGTGACGAAGGCGGTGGTTTCGCGCGGCGGTCGGCCCGACCTGGCCGGCGATGCGCTCACCCGCGTTCTCGCGCCCTGCCTCTTCATTGTCGGCGGCGACGATCAGACCGTACTGCGCCTGAATCGCGACGCCATCGCGGCTCTCCCGCATGCAACGGAATGCCGTCTCGAAATCGTTCCCGGGGCGACCCACCTCTTTGAGGAGCCTGGCGCACTCGACCAGGTCGCGCAATTGGCCCGCGACTGGTTTTACCTGCATTTCAGCGCGAAATAACGCACATGGGTCGGGAAACGCAGCCGCGCCAGGGTTTTTCGGCCATTTTCCAGAGGATTATAGCGGAACCAGGCATGCAATCACCCCGGGCGTCATGAACCTCGACCCCCAAGACTGTCAGGAATGCGACCGGCTCGTGAGCCAATACGAAGCCGCGACATTTGTTCAGGTAAAAATCCACAATCAACTGGATATCGCCTGCCGGCTTCGCGACCGCGCGTTGACGCGGCGCCTGACCCTGGAGGCTTACGAAATCACCGCGCGGCGCACGACCGCGCGTGAAGCTCTGGCGCGCCATCGCCAATCGGCCCACGCAGCGGTAAAGCAACCGGACTACGCCTTGGCCGCGCGGTAAGCGTGTCTGGGGACCGGCTGAGGGTGTGGGGACCGCCGCGAAACCCGCAGCAATCCGGCGCGTCGGCTCTACCGGCGTCCCGGCTTCATCGACGTTTCGGAGAACGGCCCCTGCATTCTGATTGCAATGGCAAAGCCGGCATGTGGCCGTGGCGAAGACACTCGTGTCTGCCGCGTCGGCACTCGTGCCGACGCCTGGAGTTTCTACATTGCCCGGCCGGCAAAATAGTGGCGCCGGCTTCAGCCTGTGCAGCTTCGGCACTCGTGCCGAAGCTGATCTGTCCCGCTGCGGCCATAAGCCCGGAAACCCGACAGAGAAGCTACACAACGTTTTCCGCGCTGCAACGGCCTTACGGCCGGGTTTCTGCCGATCACGTTAGCTTAATGATTTCCAAAAGGAACGTTTCAACTCAGAAAAAAATCAAAGATCTTTCATCACATGGTCTATTTTGCGTGTAAACCCACATAATGAGCTGGGATCGCCGCTTGGTTATTGTGGCGAAATTTACACTCAATTTCCGGCCCGAGGAGGAAAGATGTTTTCTGCCGAACGGTTCCCGCGCTCTGCCGCCCCTTTAGAAGCAATGAATGAGCGCCGTGCGACGTTGACCTTCCCGATGAGACGCTGCCGGGAGCGCTCCTTCTTTGGACGATCATGGCGCTCCACGCAGGGTCGCTTCTGGCTCAAACAACAACCTGGACCGCCTGCTCGAGCGGTAGCGTGCTGTGCACCACGGCGGGTAACAACGTGGGCATCGGAACAACGACCCCGGCCTACCCCCTTCAGATTGGCGCCGGACTAACCAGCTCGTTGGGAGTGACAGCGGGACAGATGCAGATCAACAATACACCAATCGTGCCGTGGGAAGCGTCCCTGGTTGTGCTGACGCAGCCCGCGTTTGGTGCAAACGTTGCCGACCCCTTAGACGGCGTTGTGTCCGACTTTGAAATACCGGCGTCTTCCACCGTGAATTATGAAATTTTAGAGGGAACGCAAAGCACGGTCCGCAATTACGGCTCCGGCACAGTGACCGGCGCATACGGGTCGTGGAGTGTGGGATCCAACTACTCATCAACGGCGGCTGTCAACGTTGCGGCTGGCGTGTACGCCAACGCAGTAAACAACTCCGCTGGCACGATCACCAGCGCCTATGGCGTCGTAGCTGGCACAACGAATCAAGCGTCTGGCGGCGCCATCACTAACGCCTATGGCGTGGCAGCGCACATCTCAACCGCTGGTGGCCCTATCGGCACCGCCTACGGGCTCTCCTCCGCCGTTACAAACTCAGGCGGCACAATCACGACGGGTTATGGACTCTATATCGGCAACGTACAGGCAACGACCCACTACGGCCTTTACGAGAGCGACACGTCGAACAACTACTTCGCCGGAAACGTTGGGATCGGAATCACCAACCCGCAAAACGCTCTTTCGGTCAATGGAAATATCCAGGCGAAAGAGGTGGTCGTAACCGAGTCGCCCGCGGATTACGTGTTCGACCCCGACTACAAACTCGCGCCCCTCAGCGAAGTCGCCCAATACGTCGAGGATCACCACCACCTGCCGGACATCCCCTCCGCGGCAGAAGTCCAGCAAAAAGGGATGAGCGTGGGCGACATGCAGTCGAAGCTGCTGGCGAAAATCGAGGAACTGACCCTCCACATGATCCAGGCGGAAGAAAGGAACAACCGCCTGGAGCAAAAGAACAGAGAACTTGAGGAGAGGATCTCCCGGATTGAGCACGGTTCGGCGGGAAGCGGAGCGAAGTAGACTGTGCGGCGCAAAAATTCAGGTTCCGCCCGACGCGGGGCGCGGAGCTTCGTGAGAGCAGCCTTCGAGCTCGCCGGGCTATACCTGTTGGCCGGAGGCTTCGCGGCGATGGCCCAAGTATCGCCGTGCACCACGACCCAATTACAGAGCACTGCGATCACCTCAGGCACTCCGTCCGTTCAGTACGGCGCCGTCGATCTTTCGGCGGGCGGAGGCTCGAACTACTACTACATCAACACCGACGGGCAGGGCAATCCCACCGGCAACGCGAACGTCGTCTTCGAATCTCCCGGAACGATCTGTCTCGGCCCCGGCTTTCAAGCCGCGGCGGCGAGCGGCGGGACATTCACCGCATTCATCGGAACCATCGCATCCCAGACAATCTCATTCGCGCCACCTGGCAACGTAACGTTCGGGGCAACTCCGTTCACGGTCAACGCGACGGCCTCGTCGGGTCTTGCGGTCAGCTTCACATCGACGAC
>JASHSD010000071.1 GCA_030036985.1 Bryobacteraceae bacterium | reverse complement strand
CCTTAAGAGTGTAGGCGCCGATGCCCTTGCGCGCGGTTTTTGCTTTGCCTGCGAGCCCGGTTCCGGGCTCGACCACCAGCACGGCTTTGCTCTGTTTGGCCAACGCTTCGGTTCCCGCGCGCGAGCCTTTACTGCCGGTCTCTTCATCGGGATTGACCAGCAGCACGACTTCATGCGTGACCGGAATTTCGAGTTCGCGCAGCGCCCGCATGGCGAAGAGGAAAAAGGCGATGCCGGCTTTCATGTCGAGCACGCCGGGTCCCCAGAGGCGCCCCTGGGCCTGACGGAACGGCATCGACTTCAGAGTGCCCATCGGCCAGACTGTATCCGCATGGCCGATGGCGAGGAACTGCCCCAATTTTTTCGGTCCCGGCAGCTTGAACTTCATGGCCAGAGCGCCCGCGGAAGTCCGGCGTGAGACCGCTATATCCGCCGCCGAATCGGCCAGGAGATTCATGAATTGCCTCACGTCGCGCGGCGAGTCGCTGGGTGATTCGCAGCGGACGAATTTGCCGATCAGCGCGATTAGTTTGGGTTGGTTTTTGCGGGACCAGGAGAGTAATGGGTCCATTGGTAAAGTGCCCGACGCGACTAAAGTCGCGTGTCCGATGGCTACTTCAGATGCTGTTCGAAGAAGGCGGTGGTTTCTTCGAGCAGCTGCCTGTGCTCCGGGCCCGTGACACCGTGCGTCTTTTCCGGATACACCACCATATAGAAATGCTTGTCCGCTTTCTCCAGCGCTTCGGCCATCTGCACGGAGTTCTGGAAGTGAACGTTGTCGTCTTCCACGTTGTGGAGCATCAGCAGTGTCGTATCTCCCATGCCCGGCGCGCTGTTGACCGGCGCGCTGATCTGATATCCGTGTTCATCGTCGAGCGGCAGACCCATGTAGCGTTCCGTGTAGATGCTGTCGTAGTTGCGCCAGTTGGTGACGGGCGCGCCCGCGATGGCGGCTTTGATCAGGCCCGGCGCGTGAGTAATCGTGTAAAGCGTCATGTATCCGCCGTAGCTCCAGCCATAGAGTCCGATGCGCGCCGGGTCGACGAATCCCTGTGCAATCAGATATTGAATCCCTTCCTTCTGATCGCTTAATTCGTGCTCACCCATATCGTGCCAGATCACGGACTCGAACTTATGGCCGCGTCCGGACGAGCCGCGATTATCCAGCTGCCAGATGACGAAACCTTTTTGAGCCAGCGCCTGGTCCCACGACAATCCCTGCCACGAATCGCGCACGGACTGGACACCGGGACCGCCGTAAACCATGACCACCGCCGGATATTTCTTCCCCGGATCGAAGCCGGCGGGTTTGATCATGCGGGCGTAGAGCAAGGTTCCGTCGGAAGCCTTCAGCGTGACGATTTCGGTGGGCAGGATGTCGAACTCGTCCGCCACGTTGGGCGCCGTCCGATCGGCGGGCGGAATCCCGCGCATTTCAGCGCCATCCGACTTGTATAACGTTCGCCGCGGCGGAGTGTTGAGACTGCTGAAGGTATCCAGATAATAGTTGCCGCCGGGCGCGAGAGAAATCGAATGCGTGCCCTGCGCTTTCGTCAGCCGTTGCTTGTTTGCGCCGTCGAAGGAGATGGCGTAGAGCTGACGCTCCGTCGGACCGGCTTCGGCGGATGTATAAAAAATGCGCTGCCGCATTTGGTCCACGCCGGCGACGTCGCTGACCTCCCAATCGCCGCTGGTGAGCTGTTTCTGCAACTGCCCGTCGATGCCGCAGACATAGATGTGCCGAAAGCCGGAGCGCTCGCTGGTCCACAGGAAACGATCGCCGCCGCCAAGAAACACCGGTTCGCCCAGAATGTTGATCCATTGCGGATCTTCCTCATGCAGGATCGTCTGCGCCGCGCCGGTCTTCGCATCCGCAAGCAGAAGCCACAGATTGTTCTGGATGCGGTTGAGCCGCTCGGCCAGCAAATGCCGGCTGTCAGGCGACCAAACCACTCGGGCGAGGAGAAAATTCCACGGGTCGCCCAATTCCATCCACTTCGTGGCGCCGCCCGCGGCAGGCACGATGCCCAACCGGACATCGGCGTTCGGATCGCCGGCTTTGGGATAACGCTCGGGTTCGAGCAATCCGTGGGCGTTCAACAGCGACACTTGTGGGAAGATCGGTTCCCGCGCGGTCTCGAACTGCAGATATGCGATGGAGCGGCTGTCGGGCGACCACCAGTGCGCGGTATCGATGTCGAGTTCTTCGGGGTAGACCCAGTCCAGTTTGCCGTTGAGCAGCGTATCCGAACCGTTCGTGGTGAGCTGGTTCACTACCTTTGAAGCGACTTCGATATCGAACAGGTTGGGACCGCGCCGGAAGGACACGTATTTATTATCGGGAGAAAGCTTGGGATCCCGCTCAACTTCGGCGGTCTGGGTCAGGGCTTCGAAACGACCCTTACCGATGTCGACGACGAACAGATCTCCCGCGGCCGCGACCAACAGACGCTTGCCGTCCGCGAACCACTGGACGTCGCGCTCACCTACGTGACGGTTGGTCCAGTCGAATACGGGCGAGGGCGGGGCTTTGACGGCGGCGCGTTCCAGTTCATCGAGGGCAATAATGTTGCGCTGCTTCCCCGAGCGAACGTCGTAGACCGACAACTCGCCGCGTTGATCGACGATAAAACGCTCTCCGTCAGGAGACCACGTGACGCTGCCGAAGCCGGATGCCCGAGCATTGACCACCGCGTCCACCGTCACCGGCTTCTTCGCAGCGTTCAGCGATAAGGAGAAGGTGAGCCCCAGCAGAAGGGCCGGGAAACGCGTCATCACAAGTTCCAATTGTAAACTTGTCAGACCCTTTCGTTCGGCCAACCGGAATTGAAGGGTGCGCAGGTTGACTC
>JASHSD010000838.1 GCA_030036985.1 Bryobacteraceae bacterium | reverse complement strand
CAAAGCGATCCGCTCCGGGATATTCGGGTCGATTTTCGCGCGGTGCGGACCAGGTGTGGCGTAATTTGCGAAAATCAGCAGCTCCCGCGCTTTTTTCTTCGGAAGATCGAGAGCCGGCACTACCTGACCCGGCACCCACTCCCAACTCGTTATAGTGACGTCGCCGGTCTTCGGATAATCTTCGCGGATCTGATCCCGCTTCGAAAACCAGTCCGCCGCGGTCATTTTCGCTACGTCCTTTGCGAGGTCCTTGTCGTTGACAGCGACCAGATCGACAGCCACCGGTGAGTCGCCGTTGGCATGATCGTCGACCCGGACCGGCAGCCGCGGCTGCGACTCCAGCGCGCTGACCGGATTCAGTTTTCGGGCAACGCCGCATCCGGAAACGAACAGCAGGGCGGACAGCAGACAAGCGCGGGAGCCCAGGCGCACGGATGGCACCCCAACAGAGTACCTCATTGGACCTACGCTCAGATCGGGCCGCGACAAGCCGCATTGCGAAGAGTGCGCGGCGCCGATGGAGAAATTCTACCCTTCACTCAGGTCCTGTACGACCAAATCGGACGCCGTTTTCCAGACCTGTCACTTCCCGGATATGAAAACATACCAACGCCCCCGCATGGGATACACTGAAACTCAACCTTCATGGCAGTACCGATAACGCCGCGCGGCTCGGCGCCGCCCGTGTATCGCCCGAGTAACAGTCTGCCCCGCGCGCGTGTCGCTCAGTTGCGGCGGCAAGTGGGCCCACCGGCCGTTTATCGGCCGCAGCCGACTCCGACGCAAGTCCTGGCGAGTATGGCGGGCGGAACTCCGGTGCAAAATTCGTCGTCCGCTCCGCCGGTATATCGCCCTGCCGGCCGGATACAGGCCGTGCGCAAGCCCGTCGGTCCGCCGACAGCAGGCGTCGTGCAGCGATCGCTCCTTGAGCAGTTCCAGCTTCGCGGTGAATACGACACGGCAGTGGCGGCGGCGCTGGTCCGCGCCGGGAATTTCGGCACAACGGACGCGCCTGCCGATCGTGTTGTCGCCGCGGACCCACCCCAGGACTGGGAAAGCTGCCAGGATTATGTGGATCGGGTCGGAGACGAATTAAGGGCCGAAGGATATGTCGGGGACGAACGGTCAAGGCGCGCCGTCACGAATGCAATGGAGCGATATCGGGCTGCCGTCAGGCTGGCGGAGGTCCGGGCCGCCCGCGAGCAACAGCGCGTTGAAGACGGTTTGCGCGCATATGAAACGGCCGCCGCCCGGCACGCTCAACAAGTTATACGTCGAGTCAGGGACCACATGTTCCAGGCAGGCGCCGGACCGACCGGGCTTCACGCCTATACTGACGGTGCACTTCCGGGCGGCGTCACGGTGTTATTTACGATCGGCGACGTGAACCAGGTCCACCTGCTGGTTTGGACGAACAACGGGGTCCGTGACAGGTGCAAGTGGAGTTCCATGTTCCCCAGAAACATGAGAGCCGGTCAGGTATGTTGGTATCTCCTCAACCAGCGCGACTCGGCCAACTATACATCAGGCGCGCGCCTGGCCGGGACGGGCCTGGTATGGCCCGCGATCAACGTGGGTCAGTCGGGAGAAACAACCTATCCCGAATATCCGGGCGGAGAAGCCGCTGTTCGTGCCGCTGTCTCGGGCGCCGCCGGGCGCAATTTTTCAAGCAGAAGGGAGAGTGGAGTCGAGCACTACTTCCTTATATCCGGGCCCAACACATTTATGTTCACCAACCTCTGATTGGCGGTCCAGCCGCCCGCGAACGCCTCTGATCGCCGCTCGCGATCTGTGTTTTCAAATCGGGTTCTTTTGGGATAAACTACGCGATGAGGTTTCCTGTAGTGTCAACTCCGTCGCGTGGTTCGGTTGTCCAGGGCGTTTTTTCCCGCTCCGCCGTTCGGGCTCGCGGTTTGTCGAAACCCTCTGCCATCCAGCGTCAACCGGGCGTCGACGCCTTTCAGGTAGATCTGCGGCAGAAATCCGGCGGTTGGCCGTTGCCCCGCGATGTGCAGGCGAAGATGGAAGCGGCTCTGGGAGCCAACTTCTCCGATGTGCGGATTCATGTGGGTCCGGAAGCTTCGGCCATCGGCGCAATCGCTTTCACGTGGGGATCGGACATTCACTTCGCCCCCGGACAATATAATCCGCACACGCCGCATGGGCAGATGTTGCTCGGCCATGAGCTCACCCACGTGGTGCAACAGCGGGCCGGACGTGTTTCCAATCCCTTCGGATCGGGCGTTGCAGTCGTGCAGGATCACGCGCTGGAAGCCGAAGCCGACAACCTGGGCCGGCGGGCGGCAATGAGCCGGATGCCGGAAACCACGGGGTCAGCGAGCGTGCCTCCACCCGGCAGGTCCGGGGCCGCGGCAATCAATATGAAGCCCAGGCTGGCGGAAACTTACACCGTGCTGCCTCCCAGGGCGAGCGGTTCGGGTTGGGAAATCAGCGTTGGCGCTCAAGGACTGCCGCGGCCGATCGGCTCCCTGCAAATGACGCGATCCGATCAGGGTGTCTTCATTTCCAACCTGAAAGTGGCGCGCGAGCATCGCCGTCACGGCCTTGCCGGACAACTGATCGATGCCGCCATGCGCACTGCTCGCAGTAACGGATATGCGGTTGCGCAGCTTGAGGCACGGCCCGATTCACCCGCCGATGTCGCCACGGGAGCGTTGGTTTCGATGTATCAGCGTTATGGATTCCGCATGAAGGGGATCTCAAGGCGAGGGAACCCATTGATGGAACGGCGAACCTGAATCACTTGACCCTCGGCCTGCACGGCGGAACTGCAACCGCGTCGACCGACCGATCACCGCTGGACTGCACGCAGCCGAGGTCCGCCAACTGCATCGTGCGGGCGTTGCCAAAGCCGAGATCGCGCGACGACGTCAGATCGGCCGCGCCTCGGTTCGTCGCATTCTGGCCTGACCTGTTTCCCGGAGAAACAAGGGTCTGCGGAGAACTGTCACGCGACAGCGCCCTTGCGCTCCCCTGCGGTCGCGGCTCGGAATGGGTTATCCCACAAGCGCGGCGTCAGGACGTGTCGCCCAAATAACCAATCCGCTTGCGAAAAACCGCTTGCTTGCGCGCGCGGCTCGGGAACGGGCTTCTGAGCCACGACCGCAAGGGAGTGGTTGAAAGGGTTATTCTGCGACAGCTGCTTACCGATCGCCGCCTTCGCGCTTACCGCCGTACATGTGCTTCACGTCGCGATTGTTGTCCTGGCAGATATATTCGTATGGCTCTTCGTTCGCCTGCCACTGCAGCAGCCAGCCGCCGGTCCAGGTAGCCGTGTACGCGCCGGGGTCGTCGATGGTGGCCTCGTACTTCATCGTGTTGTAGTCGGTGCGGGTGAACCGTTCGATCAGGTGCAGCTTCTCCGTATACGGAATGCCTTCGCGCGTCAGCCAGAATTTTTCGTTGAAGCCGACCGTATCGACCACGAGCGAATCGCCTTCGTAGTGCCCGACCGAATGGCCCGCGAAGGTGGGATCGAGGTCCTTCGGATGCGGCCGCCCGTCCATGTAAATGGTGCGCCAGGTGTGCGGGCCGCCGACGCCGATAATGATGATCCGCTGCTGTTCCGGCAATTGCAGGAACTCCATGCCGTAAGGAGTATGGAACATGCGCGGGCCGCCCGATGGCTTGCAGCGCACGTGCGGGTCGTCCTTCGTGGTGGTGCTCTGGCGATAGTTGTAGACTGCGCGCGCCCAGGGCTGGAACGGCACGTCGGCAATCTTGAGGTTCGTTGGCAGGTTCAGCCGGGGATTATCGAGGCCTTTGACGTTGGTCGCGAGCGTAGCGCCCGCATTGCCTTCCCATACGCCCTTCTCGCCGGGTAAAGGACCCAGATTCACGGTGCCGTCGGGAAGATGCGGCGTGGGACGCGAGGGCGGTCGCGGACCGCGCCCACGTCCAGAGCCCGGCAGTCGCCCCGCGTTCAGATTGACCGTGGGATCGAGCGGGACCGCGCCCGCCGGCTGCTGCGGCGCCTGCGCGAACGCGGTCGCCGCCAGAAGCGTGGCCGAAGCAACAACAGTCAGTCTCAAGGTATTTTGCCTTCGCTCGATGCTCCGCCCAGCTTCTTGCCGGTACTTGCCATGGTGACCGATCGCGCGTTGGCCTGGTTCGTTCCGTCCTTGGCCAGAGATCCCTCCACGATGACTTCGTCGCCGACCTTCATCGTGTTGCGCGTCCATCCGGCCCGCTGCAGCCCCTGCGGCGGACCCATTTCAAAGCCCCAGTTGGTGACCTTGCCCGCGTCGTCCTCGACGTCGAGATAGAAGTAGACGTGCGGATTCATCCAATCGATCTTGGTCACGATTCCGCGCAGCGTCACCGGCTTTTTGGCGTCGTACTCGGCGGAAAAAGAATGGTGCGCCAACGCGGGGATAGCAGCGGCCATCAGACCTATGCCGGCGGCCAGTAAGCGAATCGTACTGATCTTCATCTCTCAGCGCTCCTGATCCCTGTTATATTCGTCGCAAAAATATTCCGGAATTTCCTGGTTGGGAACCCATTTCAAAGTCAGACTGCTCGACCACGGCCTGGTATAAGCGCCGGGATCGTTCACGGTTACTTCGTATTTTAGTGTGTTGAAATCGGGTCTGGAAAGCCGCTCGGTGAGGTGCAGGTTCTCCGTGTGCGGAAGACCGCCGTTGGCGAACCAGAACCTCTCGTTGAAGCCCAGCGTATCGATCACGAGAGTGTCGCCTTCCCACTTGCCCACCGAATCGCCGTAGTAAGTGGGAACCACGTCGTCGGGCTGGTGCGCGCGGCCGTCGAGGTTAATCAGCCGCCAGTTGCGATTGCCTCCTCCCGACATCACAAAGATGCGTTTCCGTTCGGGCTGCTCCAGGATCTGAATGCCGTTGGCCGTCTGAAACTGCCGCGGTCCGCCGGGCGGGAGACAACTGGCCATCGGATCGTCCTTGAGCAGCGTTCGCTGGCGATACTCGTACAGACCTTTCGCCCACGGCTGGAACGGAGCCACTTTGCCGGCGTCGGCGATGTTCAGCAGAAGACCATCGGCGTTCATGCGAACCTTGGCGCCGGTCTCAAACAGGTTCGATCCCGGAACGCTTGCCCAATAGCCGGTTACTCCGGGAACAAAACCCAGACGCGGATGGCCGTCGGGCCAGCGCGGCGTCGGCTTCGAACCCTGAGCGAAATCGAGCGGCGGCGCCACGATCGGGAGCTTCTTACCGCTCGCGAGCATAACCGATTTCCCGCCGATCTGTTTGTCGCCGTTGCGCGCGGCCGATCCCTCGACCGTCACTACGTCTCCGACTTTGACGGAATCGCCCGTCCACCCGGCGCGCCGCAGTTCGACACGGCTGGGAAGTTCGACGCCCCAGTTCGTAGTGCCCCCGCTTGCGGCGACATCGATCCAAACCCAGACGTGGGGATTGGTCCAATCGAACTTGGTGACGGCGCCTCTGAGCGTGACCGGCTTTTTATCGTCATACTCGGCGGCCATCGAGTGGTGAGCCAGGGCAGGCGCCGCGAACGCCGCGAACATCGCCAGGCTGAGAAGGCACTTCTTCATTTCTTTTTATCGATTGTCCGGTCCGAAATACCGCGCCAGGTAACCGACGACGAGATCGATCTCGTCGTCCGTCAGCGGCACGCCCTCGGAAAGCATGCCGGCGATTTCTCCGCGCCATTCGTCGCGTGTGAGCCGCTGAATCTTGACCCGATCGAGCGTATGGCACGCGGTGCAGGCATCGAGAACCAATTCGCGGGCTTTGTCGTTGCGGTTTTCGACGGCCTTTTCGCTGACCGAAGACGAGGCGAGGGCGACCGTCGCCACGCACATCAGGATCGGTGGGGCTGACCATTGAAGGGCGGGTCGCAGAAATATGGTTCGAAGCATTGCTCTAATCCCGCGTGACTTTGAAATCGCCTTTCACCCCGCCCTGCGTCCAGGAGCCGGTGATCGTGCGGTTGTAAGACCCGATGTTGTCGAGCTTGCCGTCAGCGGAGATGTGGACGGGATTCCCGGCTTTGTCTTTGGTATCGCCCTCGAGATGCACCGTCCAGTGTTCCGCGTCCAGCGTGGCAACGGTCAAGGGGATCGAATGCGGGCCGGGGTCGATCATGCCGACGATGTTTTTGGCGTCCCATTTCATGTACAGCACGATGCGCGTCTGCTGCCCGGGCGCGGGACTCCATTCGCCGTGCCAGGTGCCGGTCAGCGGATGCCCTTCCTGAGCGAAAGCCAGGGCGAGGAAACAGGCGAAACCGAGAGCTATGCGAAAAATTGACATCGGGCAGTTCGCAGTATATATCAGGATCGCCGCGGCTGCTCTCCGCGTTCCGGCCGACTCCGCATGGCACGCGGCATCCCGGCGATACGCAAGCGCGCGATCTCCGTACCGAGCCGCGACGCTACTGAGCCCGACCCTACCGAGCCGCGACCGCGAGGGCGCGGTCGCCGGGAGCCGTGCGCCGCGAAAAGTGCGATAATCTCGCGTAAATGGCGCGACAAAACCCAATTCATCTCTTCCTGCCGGCATGCCTGCTGACTCTTGCACTCGCCCCCGCCGCATTCAGCCAGCGCGGGGCTGTAAACAACTTTCCCGCCAACCAGGCGAATCAGGAAAAAACCACGCCCGTTCCGCCCGAAAAGAATTCGGTCACCGAGCATGACTTATCCCTCGGCGGCAGGTCCATCCATTACACCGCCACCGCCGGGAACCTGCTGATCGACGGGGCCGACGAACAGCCGAACGCCAGCATGTTTTACGTCGCCTACACCATGAACGGCGTTACCGATCCCCGCACCAGACCGGTCACATTTCTCTACAACGGCGGCCCCGGCTCGGCGAGTATGTGGCTGCACATGGGTTCGGTAGGACCCGTTCGTGTGGTTACCTCAGCTCCCGACGCGACCGGATCCGGCCCTTATGAAATCGTGCCTAACGAATACAGTCTTATCGATCGGTCCGACCTTGTGTTTATCGACGCTGTGGGTACAGGTTATTCGAGACCTGTCGGAAAAGGCGTGATCAGGGATTTCGCCGGAACCGATCAGGATGTTCAGTCCTTTGAGAAATTCATCTATCGATATGTGAGCCTGAATCATCGCTGGAACTCGCCCAAGTTTCTTTTCGGCGAGTCTTACGGCACCACGCGTTCGGCCGCGCTGGTTGACACGCTCGAAAACAGCGGTATGTCGTTCAACGGCGTGATTCTGATGTCGTCGATCCTGAATTACTTTTACTAGGCGCCGGGCAGCGACGCCGTCTTCATCGGCAACCTTCCTTCTTATGCGGCCATCGCCTGGCATTATGAAAAAGTGCCGCACAAGGGGAAGGACGAGAAGGCGTTTCTCGACGAGGTGCGCGCATTCGCCCGCGGTCCTTATTCGGAGGCGCTCGCGCAAGGGGATGGATTGCCCGCGGCGCAGGTGGATGCGATCGCCGCGAAGGTCGCCGGCTACACTGGTTTGCCCGTGGCTTACGTTAAGGAGGCGAATCTTCGCGTGAGTCCGGCGCGTTTTCGCAAAGAACTGCTGCGCGACCAGCGCGTCATCATCGGGCGCTACGATGCGCGCTTCGAAGGAACTGACGTGGACGCCGCCGGCGAAAACCCCGGTTACGATCCCTCCGAAACCGGTATCGAAGGCGCATTCGTGACTGCGCTGCATGATTATCTGGATCGTGAGCTGAAATACACTTCCAATGAGACTTACTATCCGAGCGGGCCTGGCATCAACCAGCAGTGGGATCACACGCATCGGCTCGGATCGGCCCCGCCCGCCGGAGGCGGTCGCGGGGGCGGCATGCGCGACGCCTATGTTGCGGGCGATCTTGCCGATGCCATGCGCAAAAATCCGCAGCTCAAGGTGCTCTCCGTCAACGGCTTGTTCGATCTGGCGACGCCGTTCTTCAACACGGAATACGATCTCGCGCACATCCAACTAGAGCCGAAACTGCGCGGCAACATCGAGTTCGAGTACTATCATTCGGGCCACATGATCTATCTCAACGTGGACGCGCTCAAACAATTCAAGTCGGATGTTTCCGGTTTCTATACGCGGGCGACGCAGGCGGGGCAGACCGGCTCGAGCGCCCGCTGACCCGAGATGCCATTGGCACAGGTTTCAGCCTGTGGGCGCCGGGCGAAGGCCCGGCGGCAGGGCCGAAGCCCTGACCCCACATCGCCGCGGGGTTGTTCCCGCGATGGTTGTTATGCTGGTTTTGCGGGGGCGTAAGGAGAAGAAGCATGGCCACGATTCTCGAACAGCTTCGGAAAATGACGGTGGTCGTCGCCGACACCGGCGATATCGAATCCATCGAAAAATTCAAACCGCGGGATTCCACCACCAACCCTTCCCTCATCGCCGCGGCGGCGGAGATGCCGAGATACAAAGAGATCGTCGACGGCACGCTCCTGAACGCACGCAAAAAACTCGGCGACGGGGCCGATCCCAAAAAAGTCGCCGCGCTCGCCTTCGATCACCTCGCCGTGGATTTCGGCAAACGCATTGTCAGGATCGTGCCGGGGCGCGTTTCGACGGAAGTGGATGCGCGTCTGTCTTACGACACGAACGCCACCATCGCCAAGGCTCACGACATCATCGGCCAATATGACGATGCAGGCATCGGACGCGATCGCGTCCTCATCAAAATCGCCTCCACATGGGAAGGCATTCGGGCAGCCGAGGCGCTCGAAAAGGAGGGCATCCACTGTAACCTGACGCTTCTCTTCGGGTTGCATCAGGCCATCGCCTGCGCCGAGGCCGGCGCCACTCTGGTGTCTCCGTTCGTGGGCCGGATTCTCGACTGGTACAAGAAGGATACGGGCAAAGACTATGCGCCCGCCGACGATCCCGGCGTCCACTCGGTACAGACCGTCTACAACTACTTCAAGAAGTTCGGCTACAAGACCGAGGTCATGGGCGCGAGCTTTCGCAATGCCGGCGAGATCATCGAGCTGGCGGGCTGCGATCTGTTGACGATCTCGCCGCAGCTTCTCGGCGAACTGGATTCGATGCAGGGTCAGTTGGAACGCAAGCTGGATCCCGCGAAGGCGAAAACCCTCGATATTCAAAGGATTCCGATGGACCGGGCGACCTTCGACAAGATGCATGCGGTCGACCGCATGGCCACCGACAAGCTCAAGGAAGGCATCGCAGGCTTTTCGAAGGCTTTGGAGAACCTGGAAACGATGCTGGCTCACCGCATCGCGGAACTGGAAGAATCGCCCGTCCCAGCCCTGGCTTGATTACGATGGCGAAGGCGGCGCCGGTTGTGGTGATCGCGATCGGCATCCTGAGCGCGCCTGGCATCTTTGCCCGGATGGCCTTCGATGCGGCCTCCGTCAAATTGAGCACCGGCGAGTTTGTGCCTCCCAACGTGCCGCTGAATGCCGGTAACGCATACAGTCCCACCGGAGGTTACTTCAGAGCCGATGCTCCGCTGTCGGTCTATATCGAGTTTGCGTACAAGCTCTGGCCGACCGAGGAAGAGAGCCGCCAAATGCTCGCCCGTTTGCCGAACTGGGTCTCGACGGATCGGTACACCCTTGAAGCACGGGCGGCAGGCAATCCGACGAAGGACCAGATGCGCCTGATGGTGCAGTCCCTGCTTGCCGATCGCTTCGGGCTCAAAGTTCACATGGAGACGCGGGAGCTGCGCGTGTTTGTGCTTACGCTCGTCAGCCCCGGCAAACTCGGACCGACGATCATCCCGCACAGCGCCGGCCGTCCCTGCGGCGATTCGGCGGCTGCGCCCGCACGCGACTCAGCCCACGTGTTCCGCGGCGCTGACATTGGCCCTGAAACCTTTCCTCCCATGTGCGACTCGGCCGCGGCAATCAGGAAGGCATCCGGGATGCTGTTGGGCTATCGCAATGCCACCATGGACCTTCTGACCAACTCTCTTTCCGCGATGGTTTTCAGCCGTCGGGTGATCGATAAAACGGGACTCAAGGGGAGCTTCGATTTCACGCTGGAATGGGCGCCCGACAACGCTCCGGCGTCCGACGTATCAGCCGCCACCGCGGTGCAGGCTGTGCGCGAGCAACTGGGCATGAAAGTGGAATCGGCCAAGCGCCGGTGCGAGTCCTGATTGTGGATAAGGCCGAAAGGCCGTCGGCGAATTGACCACAATGCTCAGCCCGAAGGCGGGTATCCACAGGCTGAAGCCTGTGACTTGAGTTTCTACATTTTCCAGCAAAATTGTTTTTTGTGGCATAGAAGCGTTTCCACCGAAAATGTTTCTCGAAATGAGTCGGCCTTAATAAGTTTGTTGACAGACCTACATAAAAACGTCATTATGGTCCTGAGCCTCATGCTCAGGAGCCCTCCATGAACGATGGCATCCGGGAACTGATTCTCGGCATATTCGAATCCTCTCTGGAAGCGCAGCTGCGCGCGGTCCGCCGTCTCCGTCAGGGTGATTCCTCCGGCGCCCCGCCGCGCTCCCGCAAAGGTCTGTCTCATGTGGATATGGCTTTCGACATACTCAAAAAGGCCCGCGCACCTCTCCATGTCTCCGAGATCCTCGACCGTATCCGGACCCAGTTCGGCATCGCCGTAGACCGGGAAAGCCTGGTCTCCTCCCTCACCAAAAAGGTCGCCCGCGGCGACCGCTTTACGCGCACCGAGAAGAACACCTTCGGCCTGCTGGAGAAGGCGAAATGACCTTACTGGCCGCGTTCCTCGCCCTGACCGGGCCCTGGCGAAGCGTATTCGCGCAGAAGCGCACCTGGCAGCGCGCGCAGCGGCAGGCCCTCGGCGCACTGCTGGTCCTGGGCCGGGCTACGCTGTCGCGCATTCTCCGGACCAACGGGCGCGAACAGAGAGGCCTGGTCCGGCGAATACTTCCTGCATTCGCGCGCGGTCTGGGAGCCGCAGTCGCGGAGAACCTGGTGGTTCAGCCCTGCGGGTGAGCTGATCATCTCAGCGGGCGTTGGATGCCTCGGCCGCTTTGGAATAGACGCCTACTTCCTCGATGGTCACGCCCTCGACATCGAGCAGCCTGTCCTTGTTGGCCACTCCCCGGACAAGAACCCAAAATGGCCGCTGACGGTCGGAAATCTCGATTCTTTTTTCCTCGATCATTTTCTCCCTGATCTTGAGAACATGCTCGGAACGCGTCGCCGCAATGCACGCCGCGCCGGTGCCGAGGCTGGTCGGGCCGGCCATGACGGTCAACATTCGCCCGGGATGCTTGGGATGGGGGCCTCGCATGATTACGCCGTAGTCCTCAACCGGTCCGCCGCCGCCCGGAGCCTTTGTTCCGGTCCACTCCCATTCATGGCGGCCTTCCCTGCGATAGAGCGAAAACGGGCGGTCCTTATCGTCTTCTTGTTTTGGAGAGGGTTCGTGTTTCGGAGATGGCGCCAGCCGCCAGGACGTTCTGCCTCCGGACTGGATCATCTCCATCACTCTGTCGGCGATCAGGTTGGCGCTCTGCGAGCCGATGACATATAGATTGAGATCCCGCTCAAGAATGTCGGGCGCCAGGTTCCGGCCGGACACAAGTTCGACTCCCCTGGTCTCCCCAAAGATCGACCCGAAAGCCGACAGCAGCCCGAGCACACCGAGATTATCCCCACATGTCCGTTCGTCCGTCGGCTCAGGACTGTTCTGGCCCGGATATCTTGGGCTTGCGGCAATGAAGGCCGGCAGCGGGTTTTCCGCTGTGAGCATGTCGCGGAGCAGGGCTCGCGAGGTCGAGGTCTTGAGGCGCTCCATGAAGAGATCGAGGTTCGCGCGCAGGTTCTCTTCAAACGCCGCGGCGCCATGTTCGTCATCCGGCCGCGGGATCACTTCGAGTCCGTGGAGGTCGGCCGGTATTTTAGTACCGACCTTTGCAATCAGAAGGATCTGCTTCTTGATTCCAACCGCGTATCCCAGTTCATAGAAAACGTTGGGGCTGGGCTCACTGATCTCGGCGATCACGAGTTTCGATCGATCGATGGCGGCATGGATTTTTTTCACGCAGATAAGACCCGGAGCCCGGAATGCGGTCCGCTCTGGTGCAGCTCAGATGGATGGAATCCTCTACGACTGACTTGACCTGCTCAAACAGCGGTCTGAACAATGAATCAAACGGCATCAGCACCAGAACCTGATCTTCTGAGGCGTTCACTCGGTTCATGCGGGGATTATACATCACGCTCGCAAAAGCAGTGAAAGTGAATATGGGGGAAACCGAGTGGGGGAATACGCCGGTGCGCAGGCTGATTCCGAAGAACGGGAATCAGGTGATTCATTGCCTTCGCGTGTTACGGTCAGCTTCGGCAGGTTTCACCTTGCTTTCGGGCACTTACAGGCTGAAGCCTGAAGCCCGTGCCACCGTTCTGGGGCGAAGCATGCGTCCCGAAGAGTCGGGACGCGGCGCGCAGGAGTGCGCGCGCCACGGCGGCTCGGAACGGGTCCTAATTTCCAGTGGGTTTTTCCGCGCGGTCGATCACAACCGCTTCAATCGGGATCTTCGCCGATTCGAGCTTCAACCCCAACTGCTCCTGCAGCGCGGTGAATATAGAAGGACCGTCGCCGGATGTGTCGCCCTCGCGCGACCAGTCGAGGACAAAATCGAATTTGTCCGTCAAGCCGGTCTTGTCTACCACGACCTTCGCGATGTCACGATTGCGGGACAGATCGCGGGCGAGACCGGCCATGGTGACGTCGGTCGCCACCAGGTGGGTGTTCCTGGTGCTGAAATCGGATCCCCTGTCGTCCGATTTGGCGGGGTTCATCCGCGGTCCGTTCTTGGCCGTCACCAGGACGAATCCCGAAACCTGACGCGATTCGCGATGGATCACCAGCTGAAACCGGTCGGCGAGCAGAGCGCGGATCATGTGGTGCACATCGTCCGGCTTGTGCTTCGCATACTCAGCGGGGATCTTCGCGTTGATATCCCAGCCATCCGAGTCCACCCAGTTCGGACCGCCGAAAACCTCGCTCTCATCGACGTCCCATGCCTGGGCAATCAGGCGTTTCAGCTCGACATTATGCGTCGTGTAACGGCCTTTGTCGGTGTCGCTGTCGTGGTTACCATCCTGCACCGAGGGACGGATCGATGCGACCTCAAACTCCTGCGCGGGCGCCAGCGCGCTCATGGCTATCAGGAATGCGATCGGTTTCATCGGTTGTTTTCCTTATTGACGAATACCGACGAACTTCCGTTGAGTTTCGCCGTGCTGCGATATACTGACTCTGATCGTCAACACCAATTGTTAGCGAAGGTCCCGGCGGACCAATGGAGATTAAAGAATGAAACGCACGACAATTATCGTTTTCAGCGTGCTGGCCGTATCGGCCGGCGCATTCGCGCAGGATCAGGCCGCCATCGACAAGCCCCTGATGGCCGCGCCCGCCCAATTGAAAGCCGGCGCGACGGTTATCAAATGGAAGGCCGATTTCACCTATGACACGCTGAAAAAAGGCACCAACAAGCTGGTTTGCTATGACATTTCGGGATACCCCACGCATCAGCCGTTTAACCTGGAATGCACTAACTTGGGCAACCTCCCTCGGGTTGCGCAGAACCTGAAGACCGAGGCGCTCGGCGACCGGGCAAAGGTCAATGCGGCATTCGCGGAGATGGAAAAGAACGGCACCCGCGTGAAGCCCGAATACGGCTCGGTCTGGTATCACCTGATGGGCAGGGACGCGGAGAACACCCGGACGCACCTGACGATCGCGGTGCCGATGGCCACCACGCAGACAACGGGTCTGCCGGAAAGCCGCGACGCGGGCACCGTGTGGATCATGAACGCGGGCACCACGACCGCGCATCTCATGACGCCTGGCGAATAACGCCGTTTATGCGGCCTCTTATCCTTATCGTTTGCGCTCTGGCATTGCTGTCCGCGGCGCCGGGAAAACAGAAGTTTACCGGCGTCATTACGGACAGCATGTGCGCCGACGGCAATCACTCCGCCATGCGTATGGGACCGACGGACGCCGAGTGTACGAAGGCCTGCGTCGAGGCGCATGGCGCGGAGTATGTTCTTTACGACGGCAAGAGCGCCTGGACGTTGAGCGATCAGACCGCGCCGGAGAAGTTTGCGGGCAAGAGGGTTGTGGTCACCGGGTCGCTGGACGCTCAGAAAAAAGTGCTTCAGGTCAGTTCGATCGCCGAAGCGAAGTGAAGTTACAGGCTTTCCGGAAGCCCGAACAGGCGGATTGCCAATCTAATGCCACGTAGATTTCCAGCCTAATGTGGGGCTGGCGCTTCGGCGCTGCCAGCCGCCCTTCCGGGCGGCTCTGGAGATTGGCCATTTGCACGGTAAGGGCGATTGACGGCCAGGCAAAGATTTCGCTGAACTTTTGCGAGGGAAGTCTGTAGCGTAAGCATGAGGGCTTGTTGGGAGGGTCCTCGTGCAATGCCGGTCACAATCGGGGGTGGACTATCATTCTGCGGCCATGCGCTGACGGAAGGCGAGTTGGAC
>JASHSD010000837.1 GCA_030036985.1 Bryobacteraceae bacterium | reverse complement strand
TCCTTGATCTTCTGCAGCTGATCGAGCATGCGCTTCTCGGCCTCGCGCATCGCCGCCTGACCCTGGCCGATATCGGCTCCGCGCTGCAGCGCGTCGTCCGAAACCGTGTCCATCGCGTCAATGATGTTCGTGTAGTCTTCGAGCAGTTGCCGCGCCAGCAGAGAACGGCCCTTCTTCTCTTTGTCGAGCAGGCGCTGCAGCTGATCGATGCGCTGCCGTGCGAAAACCACGTAAAGTTTCAGCCGCGCGTTGGGTTCCTGCGCGTCCCGCACCTTCTCGATTTCGTCGCTGGTCAGGAAGTCCCGGTCCGCGAGCGCGGGCATCGCGCTCGCAAGCAGCGCGGCGCAAATCAGCCACTTCTTCATTTGCCTCTTTCCATGATGCCCTCGAACCAGGCATCGTGAATCGCCTGCACTTTGGCTCTCACCCGCGCGATGAGATTGGTTTCGCCGAGGTCCATCCTGTGCTGCAGATCCGAGAGGCGGATGAGCAGCTCGCGCGAATGCATTTCGGCGAATTTATAAATCCCGGGATTGTGCCCAGGCGTCTTATGGCTGGCGGCGAAGGCTTCCTGCGCGGTCTCGAAGCTGGCTTCAACGGCTTTCAAATCGGCCGAGGTCTCGGCGGCATCGCCCTTGGTGTAGGCGGCTTCGGCGTTCCGTTCCGCCAGCGCCGCGTACTCGACGGCCATGCGCGCGCGGTGCTCCGGATTCTGCTCGGCCTTCACCTGTTCCAGGGAGACCGGCGTCACCTGGGAAAACATCAAAAAAATCGTAAACAGGCTCGTCATCTGGTCCTGTTCAACTCATCTTCCATAATACGGATTCTTTGCCTCGCCTGGAACTCCTGATCGGGCATTTTATTCCCATCGGTGGCCAGGAATTGTCGGTAGGCTTCAATTGCGGGTTTCAACTGTCTCATTCTGTCCAGACAGATGCCCCGAAAAAAGTAATCGCCGGGTATTTCCTGACCAAGCGCCCGGACGCGATCGAGCGCCGCCAGTCCGTTCGCCCAGTCTCCGTTGACGACGAAGAGCGTCGCCAGTTCATTCCAGGCCTTCACCGAATCCGGACGAAGCTTCGCCGCAGCGTTGAATTGCTCGACCGCGCCAGCGGCATTGTGCGCGTCGCGCAGCTCGCGTCCGAGGTCCATGCGCAGATCGTAATTCGAAGGATCGGAGGCGACGGCCAGACGCAGCTGTTCGATCGCCCGATCCGGTTGCTTATTCAGCTTGTAGGCGTCCGCCAGCGCCAGACGGTTGGCTGTGGTTGGCGAGTTCTTTACGGCGAGTTCAAGATCCGGGATGGCCGCGGCCGCTTTCCCACTGTCGACAAGCAGATGCCCGAGCCGTTCCTTCGCGGCGGCGTTATCCGGAAACTGCTGGTAGATGGCGATCGCCTCCGGCAGCATGGCCGCTTTTTCGTACGCCCCCGCGACCTCGAGCAGCCCGTCGCGATAACCGGGATCGAGCGCCGCGGCCTGACGGAAATGCTCCTCGGCCTCCTTCAGTTTCGATTCCTTCAGCAGCGCTTCGGCCAGCCCGCCCTGCGCCGCGGCGGACTTGGCGTCGAGATCGAGAGCCGCGCGATAGTGCGTCTCCGCGTCCGCCGGGTCGCCGGTTTCAAGCAACGCCTGGGCGTAATAGAGATTCGCGCGCGCGGTCTTTTGCCTGTCGTTTTGCTTATCGGCGGCCTCTTTCAGCACCGGCAACGCATCCGCCGGGCGCTGGTTGCGCAGCAGGAGCATGCCCAGATTCAGATCGGCCTGGTATAACCCGGGCTGCAGCGCGAGCGTCTTGCGGAACTCCGCGATGGCTTCCTCGTCCTTCCGCTGCATACTGAGCGCAAGGGCAAGATTGAAATGCGCGGAAACGTCGTTGGGAGCCGCGGCGACGGCCTGGCGCAGCAGCGGCTCGGCGGTTGCCGGCTGGTTGGCGTCGAGCGCCTTCAAGCCTTCGGTCAGAGAGTCCTGCGCGGGCGAGAAAAGCAGAACCGAGAGCAGGGCGCAGGCTAACGCCATGCACCTAGTGTAATGCCGGCGGGACGCGACTGAAGTCGCGTGTCCGAACTATGTTCAGTAGGCCGGAACCGGAGAGGCGGAGGATACGAGACCGATTCCAACGATCAGCAGAAGCAGCACGATCCCCATCTGCGTCTTCACTCCCGCATGCGCATCGGCGAACTCGCGCCAGAACAGGAGTCCCCATAGCACGGCGATGATGATAAAGCCCTGGCTCAGCGCGCAGGCGACCGCAGGCTGCACTATCGCAGGTCCCTCGAAGCGTAACCGCATAAGAGCCGCAATGGTTCCGCCATACCAGAGAATTCCGCCCAGCAGCCCCATTCCATGCCGTACAAGCGGGGCGAGGAAGTACTCGCCTATTTCGATGGGTTCGCCTTTCACCGGCAGGTTCATGAAAAACAGGTTGTAGACAAAGGTGGAGAAGAAGATGCCCAAAGCCATGAAGAAGCCCAGGGAGTAGGGGCCAAGACCGTTCTCACCCTGTCGCGCCATACCAACCAGGGGAGTGAACGCTCCCACCAGGAGTCCTCCCGCAAGCGCCAGAGCGATCCCCTTCGCGGGCGAGACCGGCTTCGCGGCTTTGGCTTTGGTTTTTCCCGCGGCGGTTTTGCCGGTGGCCGGCGCCGGAGCGGCAGCGGCCACCGCTTTCAACTGTTCCGCCCTGTAACCGCGGTAAGCGGCGGCGGAGGCAATTACGGCGGCAACTACAGCCGCCGCGCCGGTGAACATCAGAATCAGATTGCCGCTGGCGCTCGTGGCGTAAATCATCAGCACGCCGACAACGAGGGCGACACCCATGCCGACGGAAAATGCGACGGACAGTCCCACAATCGAAAGGGAGCCGAGGAACAGCATGTTTCCCAGGTTGAAAATGACGCCGGCGCCGAAGGCGAAAGCATCCTGGCGCTTGCCCGCGAGACGCAGATCGTCCATG
>JASHSD010000836.1 GCA_030036985.1 Bryobacteraceae bacterium | reverse complement strand
ATGAAATCGGTGCCGTCAATGCCGGGGTCGCTCGATGAGGCGCTGAACTGTCTGGAGGAAGATCACCAGTTCCTGCTCAAAGGCGACGTATTCACCGAGGAACTGCTCGAGACGTTCATCGACTATAAGCGGAAGGCCGAAGCGGAGGCGGTCCGGCTAAGGCCTCACCCCTACGAGTTCGCGCTCTACTACGACATTTAGGTTCGGACACGCGACTTCAGTCGCGTCTTCAAATGTGGCGTCCAAAAAACGCGACTGAAGTCGCATGTCCGGTTATTTCCTGGACACTACTGCGAGCAAGTAACGGCTGAACTGGCGCGATGCAACGGCGCGCTTGCGTCGGCTATCAGGTCACCAGGGAATACCGCCAATTGCGCAATTCCGTGGAAGAAGCGCGCGCACAGGCGGAAATCGCCGGATTCCGCCGCGATACCCACCAGCGCACGGAACATTCCACGCCCGCATCGGAGCGCGCGACGTAGCCTCGGCGACCATAATAATTCCGATGCTGTCAATCAAAGTTATCTATTATGAATATCAACTCTATTGTCTTCAACGTGATGTAAAACTCATAATATTCTCGTGTAGTCCATATTAAAAATTTCGATTTCCACCACTCACCCAGGCTACATACACTGAGATCTATCAGTCAGCCGAAAACGGCAAGTGGTTAGTTTCACCGCTGCTTATATATCTCAAGGAGAAGAAGTTAATGCGATTACCGCTCTGTGTCCTGGCCCTTGCTCTGTCTGCGTGGGCGGCGAATTCCGACCCCGCCCAGCCTGTCGACGCGCCCGATCAGGCCCAAACCGCCGCTCCGGTGCCTGCGCCGGCTGCACAGGCCCCCGGCGCCCCGACAGCCGCCGCTCCGGTCGCTCCGGCGGCTCCCACGCCCCTGTCAACGCCGTCGATGACAGGTCCCTTGTCCAACCTTCCTCCGGCCGTTTTCGATGCCGGGCCTTTCGGCAAGCTCTCCGTGAACGGCTTCCTCTCGGGTATGGGTCTGGTCCAGAACAATCACGTTCCGGGGGACAACACCACTCAGGCGGCCATCAGCAACGCGCAGATTTTCATTCAGAAGACCGACGGCTGGTTTCAATTCTACGTTCAGGCCGGCGCTTACAACATCCCCGCGCTGGGAGTTCCGTACCTGAACACTGAGAAGACGCTGTCGGAGCTCTTCAGTCCGGTGCCGGTGGCTTTCGCGAAATTCCAGGTGGCGAAGAACACGTCGATTGAAATCGGCGCCCTGCCCACTCTCATCGGCGCCGAGTATACGTTCACGTTCGAGAATATGAACGTCGACCGCGGCTTGTTATGGAACCAGGAAAACGCCGTCAACCGCGGCATTCAGATCAATCAGACGATGGGCAAGTTCACCGCCTCCCTCAGCTGGAACGACGGCTTCTATTCCAATCGCTACACCTGGCTCAGCGGCGCCCTGGCTTATGTGAACGGTCCGCATTCGTTGTCGTTCGTGGCCGGCGGCAACTACGATCAGACGTATTTCACCACTTACGCCACGCCGGTGCAGAACAACAGCAGCATCTACAACGTGATTTACACCTATACCAAGGGCGCGTGGATCGTTCAGCCTTATTACCAGTACACGAACGTTCCCACGAACACGGCGATCGGCATTGTCAAAGGCGCATCCACCAACGGCGGGGCCATTCTGGTCAGCCGCGCTTTCAGTCACGGCTTCTCCCTGCCGCTGCGTTTTGAATACATCGCCAGCTCCGGCAGCCCGGCGCAGAACGCGGTGAACCTTCTGTACGGCGCGGGGAGCTCCGGAACGTCGATCACCGTGACGCCCACGTTTCAATACGGAGGGTTCTTCTTCCGCACGGACCTGGCTTTCGTCAATGCAAGCAACGCCGTTCCGGGCGACGTGTTCGGCTCAAACGGGCTGAGCAATAACCAGTTCCGCGCCGAGGCTGAAATGGGCTTTGTATTCGGCAACAACATCGTGGAGAAAAAGTAGAATCCGCCGCGGGCTAATAACCCGTAGCGCCGCATAGTTTTTGTGGGGTCAGGCATTTTGGACACGCGACTTCAGTCGCGTCCCACAGACTGAAGCCTGTGCCGAAATACGATGGAAACCTCTATCCAACCCCCGGATTTGAGTGACGCCAGGCCGCCCGGAAGGGCGGCTGCGGCGCCGAAGCGCCGACCCCACCATGGTTGCCAACCCGCCCTGCATAAATTTTCAGCGGGCGTAATAGCCGTTACGGGCATGGACGTAGACCTTCGGCACGTTCGACTTCACCTGGATCTGACGCCATTTCCCGGTTCCTCCCGCATCCGAAGGCTGAAAGCCGATCAGATACTCGCTCCGCAGCGCCCGCCCCGTTTTGACCACCGCATCCTTCGCTTCGGCATCGTTCCGCACGTGAAAAGAAAGTCCGCCGGTCTTGGCTGAGAGCTTTTCGAGCAGATCCGGGCCCTGCCGTTCCCGCGCCACGTCCCAGGGCTTTCCCGCCAGACCAGGATGATACGGCACTGTGTTCGTCCCGGGCAGGCCGGTATTGAAGATCATCGTATACACCTGTACGTCGGCTTCGAGAGCCATGCCGATCAGTTCCCCCTGCGAGCGCCGGCTGTTATTGTCGATTCCGTCCGAGAGAATCAGCAGCGCGCGCCTCGGCTGATGCGCCTCCTTCATGCGCTGCAGCGCGAGGTAGGTGGTGTCGAGCAGAGCCGTCATTCCGCCCGAAGCCGTGGCGCCGATATCGCCCTCCACTTCGGTGATGTCGCCGCTGAAGCGGAGGACGGCGGCGGGCTGCGTCGAAACCGTCAGCAGCAGAAACTCGTCCGCGGGATTGGAGGTTCCGAAGAAAGCCTCCAGCAGACCCTTTGCGGCCGGAAGCGTATTGCGCATGCTGCCGCTGATGTCGAGAACGATGCCCACCGAGCAGGGAGCCTCATCCACGCCGAAGGAAGCGATCTGCTGCGGCGCCTTGTTATCGAAAACCGCGAAGTCCTCCCGCCGCAGGCCTTCAATGGTCTTGCCGTAACGATCCGTGACCGAGACCGGCACCAGCACCATTTTGGAAGTGCTTTGAAATACGGGGACGATGGTCTGCCCTCCCATTTCACTCATGCCGGAAAGGAGAAGTAAGGCAAGCGCTGCAAAGGAGGCTGTCATCGCGGGAACCCTGAACGAAGTGTAGGGCGAATCGCGTGATAGTCGTATAAGACAGATATAGTAAATTCATTGTCTTTGCGTATTATTGAAGTGATTATTCGGCTCTGAGCGCTCAGTTCCCGCGTCGCGGGAAAGCGCAATGTCCTGACCTGTCAACTGAAAGGAAACCCCGATTGCGGCCGCGTTCCATCGGGAGAGTGACCCGTTCGGCTTCGCGCAACGTATACTGCCACTGCTCGAACTGTGAATTCCACCTCCCATGGCACATTCAGCGCCATCGCCGTTCGTCGAATTGGCGGCTGCATTCAGGTCAGTTCGTCGGGCCGGAGAAGTTCCCGTCGCAGTCGAGACGGCATCGCCGCGAGATACGTCTCGAAAACAAACGTGGTCGCAATCACATAATGCCACGTAGTTTTTTGGGGGGCGGTCCCCCCGGACTGCGGCGGACGCCTCGTCCGCCAGGTCGGTCAACGGAACGGGCACTGATTTCGCAGCCCAAGCTGGTCTGGGGACCGGCGGCGCGCGTGGGCGGCACGCCCCCATCAACTCGATCCGCGAAAAATTACGTGGCCTTGAATCGGCAACATGCGCGAGTGTTGCCGACTGGCTGTTCGGAACCTCATTTGAGGACGATCGAAAAAGAGGGAGCCGAACACGGCTCAGAATTTCAGGGAATGCCGCGCCGGGCTGTCAGCCCAGGCAAAGGCGGCGAGCGCAGCGGAGCATCGCCGCTTGGTGGAAGAGAAGACGAAGATTGCCGGGGAACTGCATATGGCGCGGGGCGATGCTTCCAAACTGGAACGGCGCGGATCTGGAGATTCGCGCGGTTTTTCCCGACGGTCGCGCGGTGAAGATCACGCAGTTTTCGGAAGAGCCGCGCCAATCCGGCGAATAAAAGGCAAGCATAAATAATTGCTAAACTAAAAGTTACCAGTGCCGAAGCGTTTCCGTCTCATAGTTCATCGGATCTATTAAGTCGTTCCGCGTGGTGCGCAACAACCCCCTATGTGGATAGTTCGAATCGCCCTTTCCCGTCCGTACACGTTCATTGTGCTGGCGCTCGTCATTCTTCTGGGAAGCCCGATCGTCATCTCCCGCACCCCGACCGACATTTTCCCCAACATCGACATCCCCGTTCTCGCCGCCATCTGGACGTACAACGGGATGAATCCCCAACAGATGGAAGGCCGCATCACCTCGAATTTCGAGCGCAGTCTCACCAACGTCGTCAGCAACATCGAGCACACCGAATCGATCACGCTGAACGGCCGCGCCATCATTAAAACCTTCCTGCAGACCGGGGCCAGCGTCGACACGGCCAACGCGCAGATCACCTCGATTTCGCAGAGCCAGCTCCACAGCATGCCGCCGGGCACCGCGGCGCCGTTCATCCTGACCTACAACGCCTCGACCGTCCCCATTCTGCAGCTGGCGATTTCGAGCGACAAGCTCTCCGAATCCGAGCTGAACGACTACGCCCTCAATTTCATCCGCCCCGATCTCATCACCGTGCCGGGCGCGGAGATGCCCAATCCCTACGGCGGCAAGCAGCGTCAGGTCAACGTCAGCCTGAATACCGGTCTGCTGCAGTCCAAAGGCCTGTCGCCGGCGGACGTGGTTACGGCCATCGGCAATCAGAACATCAT
>JASHSD010000835.1 GCA_030036985.1 Bryobacteraceae bacterium | reverse complement strand
AAGGAAGAAGCCGAGAAGAAGATCGTCGAGAGCTATCTGCCGGCGGCCGCGAGCGAGGAAGAGATGCAGGGCGCGATCGACGCCGCCATTGCCGAGACCGGAGCGGCGTCGGCCAAACAGATGGGCCTGGTGATGAAGGCGGTGCAGACGAAGCTCGCGGGCAAGACAATCGACGGGAAATGGATCAGCGAGAAAGTGAAGGCGAGACTCGCATGATGCCGCAAGTGAAGACGCGGGAGCACAAGCCGTTCGTCCCGCCGAATGTGCAGATGAAGGAATTCACGCTGCGCGCGGTGCTGCTGGGTCTGGTGATGTGCGTGGTTCTCGGCGCGGCCAATGCGTATCTTGGGCTGCGCGCGGGCCAGACCATCGCCGCGACTTATCCCGCGGCGGTGATCGGCATGGCGGTGCTGCGCGTCTTCAAGGGCTCGATTCTTGAGGAGAACATCGCGCGAACCGCAGGATCCATCGGCGAGTCGGTGGCGGCGGGCGCAGTCTTCACCATCCCCGCGTTCCTGCTTTCCCACGCGTGGCTGGATTTCTCGCCGGGCGCTGCTTACTGGAAATCCACTTCGCTGATGCTCGTGGGCAGCGTGCTCGGCGTGCTGTTCGTTTCGCTCGTGCGCCGCGTGATGGTGGAAGATCCGGAGTTGCCGTTCCCGGAATCGGTGGCGGCGTCGCAGATCCACAAAGCCGGACAACTCGGCGCGCAGGCCGCAAGGTATCTGTTTTACAACATGGCCTTCGCCGCGGCGATATTCATGGCGGGCGCGGTCAATCTATTCGCGACCGATAAAGACTGGGTGTTTCCGGTGGGTCAGATCGGCAAGAGCTCACTGAGGCTCGGGCCGCAGGGCACAACGAACGCGCTGGCGACGGGCGGCGTGACCGTGTTCTCGGGGCCGACGGTGAGTCCCGCGTATATCGGGGTCGGATACGTCATCGGACCGATGCTGGCTTCGCTGAATTTTTCGGGTACCGTGATCGCGTGGGGACTGCTGATTCCGCTCCTCATGTATTTCATGGGGCCGCAGCTGCACACGTTTATGCCGGCGAACGCGGGCGCGGATTCCTGGATCGACATGGCCAATACCGTGTGGCGTTACATCGTGCGGCCGATTGCGGTCGGCGGAATGCTGTTCGGCGCGGCTTACACTTTGTTCGGAATGCGCAAGTCGCTCGGCGCGGGGCTGGCGCGGGCGTTTCATGAGTTGCGCGCGGGCGCGCCCCCGGCCGAAACCACCGCGCGCACGGAGCGCTACATGAGCTCGCGCGTGGTGCTGCTGGGCATTTTCGTGGTGTTCGCCGTAATGATCGTGCTTTATCGTTATCTCTCGGGCGGCATCGTGGCCGCGTCGGTGGCCGCCGTGGTGATGCTGATTGTCGGCTTCTGTTTCGCCACGGTTTCCGGCTATCTGGTGGGCGTGATCGGATCGTCGAACAATCCGATTTCCGGACTCACGCTTTCGACCGTAATTATCGCGGCGCTGCTGATGGTCGCGCTCGGCGTTTCCGGAACCAGCGGCGTGATCGCCGTGCTCGGCGTGGCGGCGGTGGTTTGCGTATCCAGCGCGGTCGCGGGGGAGCTGCTGCAGGATTTCAAAGTCGGATACATCATCGGCGGCACCCCGCGCAGCATCCAGGTCGTGGAACTGATGGCGGTGGTGGTTGCGAGCCTGGTGATGTATTTCCCCCTGTTCGTGCTCAACCAGGGCAACATCAACGCGGGCGGCATCGGGTTCGGCGATAAGGCGCTGCCCGCGCCGCAGGCGGGTTTGATGGCGGCGCTCGCGCAGGGGATTGTTAGCGGCGATATGGCGTGGCCTTTGATTGCCGCGGGCATTCTGATGGGCGTGGCGCTGGTTATGATCGGCGTGAAGAGTCCGATGCTGGTGGCGATCGGGATGTATCTGCCGATCGGCACGACGTTCGCGATTTTTATCGGCGGCCTGGTGCGCTGGGTCACCGACTCGCTTGCCGTGCGCCGCCGATTGAACGAAGCGCAGCGGATTCGCGTCGAGAGCGTGGGGGTGTTGGCCGCATCGGGCATGATCGCGGGCGAAGCGCTGACCGGAATCGTGACCGCGTGGTTCAACTACAAGTACGGCAGAGTGCCGGCGGTTTTCGATCACCCTTCATATATTGCGGGGATCGTGGTGCTGCTGGTCTTGGGATATGTGCTGGTGAAGGTGCCGCTGGCGAATGCGGGGCGTCCGGAAGATCCCGCGCCCCCCGCGGCGATCGTGTAATGGAGTCTGAAAGCCTGACCCCACAAGCAATGCTATTCGGCGAGCATTGCCTTCCAGCCGTCTTCGTCGCGCCCGATGCTGAGATACCTCAGTCCCTCGGGGATTGTGTAACCGAGGCTTGTTGTGGGGCGGCGCTTCGGCGCTGCAAGCCGGCCTTCCGGCCGGCCCTGGTTCGGGTAAATCGGCTCTGTTGGGCTAACCGAACAATCGACGGTGTTCGCGGATGCCGGGCGAAAGCCCGGCGGCAGGCTGAAAGCCTGACCCCACAATTATGAAGAACGATCCCATCCAGTCCGCGTTGGCCGCGCTCGACGATATTCCGCTGCACACGCCCGAGGGCCGCAAGCAGATGGCGAAAGCGCTGGCGGCGAAATCCAATCTCGTGGCGGCGAAAGCTGCGCGCATCGTCGGCGAAGCGCAGTGGACCGAACTCACGGACGATCTGGCCGCCGCATTTGACCGCTTTCTCAAGCGCGGCGCGGAAGGCGATAAGGGCTGCGCGGCGCTGATGGCGATCGCGCGGGCGCTTTTCAACATGGACTACGACGGCGCCGACCTGTATCTCAACGGCATGCGGCATGTGCAGCTTGAGCCTGGCTGGGGCGGGTCGTCGGATACGGCCGCGGAGCTTCGCGCCATCTGCGCCATGGGTCTGGCGAACACAAGGTATCCGGGCAAACTGCGCGCGTTCGTCGACCTGCTGGTGGATCGCGAATGGCAGGCGCGAGCCGGAGCCGTGCGCGCGCTGGCGATAGCCGGCTCCGAAGCCGCTCTGCTCCTGCTGCGGTTCAAAGCTCTGTCCGGCGATCCCGAGCCGGAGGTTCTTGCCGATTGTTTCAGCGGGCTGCTCTCGGCGGAAGGCGCCGAAGCCGTTCCGTTCGTGGCAACGTTCGCGATTTCGCGGGACAAGGAAATCCGCGAGGCCGCTATCCTCGCGTTCGGCGAAAGCCGCCGCGCCGAAGCCATCGAATGGATGAAGCGGCGATTCGAAGCCGTCGCCGATGTGGAGACGCGCAGATGCCTTCTTTTGTCGCTGGCCACCTCGCGAACTGAAGCGGCTATTGAGTTTCTGATCGGTTTGATTCGCGACGGCAGCGCGCTGGTTTCGCAGCTTGCCGTGGCGGCGATGGAGATCAACCGGGTCGACCGCGCGATTCAGGAGCGGGTCGAGCGAGCCTTGCGCGAGCGGTCGGAAAGACTCAGAGAATAGCGAAGGCCGTGCGCGCGAGGCGCTCGGCGGCGTCGCCCGGTTGCTCGGTGACGACCACCGCGGTCAGTTGGTGTTCCTGAAATCCCGCCACGTGTTCTTTGCCGCGGGTCTCCGCATGAACGGACCGAACGCGATCGGTGCGGCGCAGATACAGAGAGACGTTTCCGGCGGCGTTCGCATACACCAGGTGCAGAAACAACCGCCCGTCGAGAAGGCAGACCTTGGCCTTCGCGAGGCGATATCCGGCGGGCGCCAGCGCGTACACCGCCGATTCGGCAATGCCTTGGCTTCGAGCCAGCCCTTCGATCGCGGCCGGATCGGTGAACCACTTTCTCGGCTGGCCGTCCACGATCTCAATGCGGTGATCGAACGCGGCGGCGGTATAAATCGGCGCAATTGTTGCCCGAGCCGCCCGACTCGCCATTCGGATTCCGAAAGCCGCCACGGCAAGAGTCGCCGCGATGCCCGCGACAGCCAATACCCGGCGGCGCGATTCGGCGGCAATCGACCGCCGCACCATCCTCTCTACGGCGCGCTCCACCCGCTCCACCGTGGCGCTGTCGATGGGTTCGGACAGAACGCCGGCCTGCAACAGCGAATCGAACGCCTGTTGCTGTCCGATCTCTCGCGCGCAGGCATCGCAGGTCCGCAGGTGCGCGGCGAACTGCTCTGTACGCGCGGAATCCAGTTCGCCGCTGAGATAGAGCGGAGCGAGTTGCCAAATGTCCGTACAGTTCATCCCTGCTCCTTTCCGGCCCATGCCGCGCCGGCGGCTTTGGGCGCAAGCCGCATGCGCATCGCCTGACGCGCACGGCTCAACCGCGACGTCACCGTGCCCACGGGCACGCCCAGGATTTCCGCGATTTCACTGCAGGTGAATCCTTCCACCACGGCCAGCAGCAGGACCGTCCGATGATCAAGCTGCAGCGCGGCGAGCGCGCGCGCCACCTCGACAGATTCGTCGAGGGGAGGGACCCTTCTGGAAAGGCTGGAAACGGGGGCCGAAACATCCGCGGTCAGCGAGACAGTATCCGGGGCGCGGCGCCGCTTCCGCCCCTGTGCATAAAAGGCGTTGAACAAAATGCGGAACAACCAGGCGCGCGTGTTGGTCCCCTCGCGCAGCTGGTGAAATCCGCGCCAGGCCAGCAGGAAGCACTCCTGGACCAAGTCTTCGGCTTGGGACGAGCCCGAGGTCAGTCGCCGCGCCACGCGGAGCAGGCTTCGCATGTGACACATGGCGACGCGTTCGAACTCGTCCTGTCGCGCAGACATCAGTTGTGGGGACCCGCGGCTTCAGCTGCGGCCCGGGCTTTCGTCAGCCCTTCTTCAATTCGTCGAGAGCGGCCAGCACTTCCTGGCTGTGCGGAGGGATCGGGTTGACTTTGACGTAGACTTTCCGGATCACGCCCTTGGGGTCGATGATGAATGTATTGCGGGCGGCCACGACGGTCGTGCCGAACTTCTGCGTCGAGCCGTACATCGTCACGACCTTCTTGTCCGGATCGGCGAGCAGCCTGAAGGTCAGGTTCTCCTTCGTGCAGAACTGCACGTGCGAATCGACCGTATCCACGCTGACGCCGACAATGGCGGCCTTCCTTGCGTCGTATTCTTTCTGGTCGCGCTGGAAGTTGTGGGCTTCGATGGTGCAGCCGGGCGTCATGTCCTTCGGATAGAAATAAAGCACGACCCATTGGCCGCGGAAATCGTGCAGACTGACTTGCTTGCCCTCCTGCGAGCTGAGGGTGAAGTCGGGGGCCTGGGTTCCGACCGCCGGCATATCGTCGGCCGCGCGAACCACGGGTTGGGACATAGTGAGAAGCAGGGCGAAGGCGGGAATCAATCCGCTCAGGATGCGGGAAATCTTCATAGATCGTTCTCCTCTTGTACAGGCGCCGCCTGGGGCGGCTCTTCTGATATTAGAATGCGCGGCGGCGGAAAAATCATCCACGCGGGTGCGCGTACCGAGCCGCGACCGCGAGGGAGCGGTGTGCAGGTTAATTCTGAAGGCCGAGCATTGAACCATCCGGGGCGGCGACCAGCCGTGGCTCAGCAAGACCGTCCGAATGTACGCCGGCGCACCGTTCGCTCGCCATCGTGGTTTCGGAAGTGCGGGGCGTTCAGGCCGGGCGCAAATCATGGAGAACAAGAAAACGGCGGTGTTCTGCACATTCCTGACATCGGCGCAGGCGGAGCAGGCGGTTGACGGTCTCGTGCTCGCCGGATTTCCCAGCGGCGACATTTCGGTTCTGCTGCGCGATTACGGCGAAACCGGGGATACCCCGCAGCACGAGGTCGGCGGCGCCCTCGGCATTCTGGCCGGAATCGGCGTCATTACCATCCCCGGGCTGGGACCATTTATCGCCGCGGGGCCGATCACGGCGGGGCCGGAAGAACTCGGCGCCGACGGCATTGTCGGCGCCCTGACCGGTTTCGGGCTTCCGGAGAATGAGGCGAAACGATACGAGGGGAGGCTCAAGAGCGGCCACGCGCTGCTCTCGGTCCACCTCAATTCCGCGGACGCGATCAACCGCGCCCGGCAGATTCTCAAAACCGCGGGAGCGGACGATCTTGTATCGGCCGAACAAACTGAAAAAGCCCGCACCAGCGGGTCGTCCTAGGACACGCGACTTCAGTCGCGTCGCGTCTTTATCGGACACGCAACTTCAGTCGTGTCTCAAATGTGGCAGCAAAAAAACGCGACTTTAGTTGTAGCGTGTCCGGATCTACTTGCGCGATCCCCGTCTCACATTCTTCAGCCTGGCCTGACGCTGTTTCAATTTGCTCCGTTTGGGCTTGCTGATGATGAAAGTGCCGCTGCCCACGTATTCCGCTTTATAAAGTTTGTCTTCCGCCAACGTATTTTCTCCGCGATGAATTGAATCCTCCATTCTAGCGCCGGCGTCGAACCGCTATAGTGGTTTATTCCGCAGGATTCCTGCGCGCCGTCGTGGGACTATTTCAATAGATGCTCCGGAGCGTCCCTTCCAAGCGGTTTCCGCGACATGCTCTCCTGATTTTTCTTGTCCTGCTGCTCGGCGGAGTGTGGCAGACTCCCGCGGCTACGGCTGTGTCGGCGCTGCCGACCGCGCAGGAGATCGATTCGATTCTCAAAGAGGAATCGAATATCACCGGTTTTCGCATACGCAAACATCTCCCGTTCGAGCTGATTACGCGCGACCAGGTGAACCAATACATCAAGGAGCAGATCAAAGAGTCGGTGAAACCGGACGAGATCCACGCCGAGGAAGTAACGCTGAAGAAATTCGGATTCGCGCCTCCCGATTTCGATCTGAAGAAGACCACCATCGATCTGCTCACCGAGCAGGCCGCGGCGTTTTACGACTACAAACGGAAGAAGCTCTTCATCTCCGATTGGGCCACCGTAAATATGCGGGATATCACGCTGGCTCACGAACTGGGGCATGCGCTGGCCGACCAGAACTTCTCAATCAAAAAATATCTGGACAAAGTGCAGGACGACAGCGAAGCTTCGCTGGCGCGCCAGGCCGTCGTCGAGGGCCAGGCGAGCTGGCTGATGCTCGAAGTTTCGGCCCGCCGCGCCGGGCAAACGCTGGCGGACCCCGCAACAGCCCAGCGGCTTCTCAAATCGGACATGGATTCCCCCGACGGCGAATATCCGGTCTTCGACAAAGCGCCGCTTTACCTGAGGAGGACGCTGACCTTCCCCTACTCGGAGGGCGAAAAGTTTCAGCAGGCGGTGTTTCTCCACGACGGCACCGAGGCGTTTTCGCGGGTTTTTCTGCGGCCGCCGGCGTCCACCGCTCAGATTATGCACCCGGAGCGTTACTTTCAGGGAATCGGAATGGTCGAACCGGATTTGCCCAAACCGGCAAAACATACGCGGGCATTCGTCACCGGCACCTTGGGTGAACTGGAGACCCGCATCCTGCTGGAGCAGTATGTGGGCGCGGACGTTGCGGACGAGCTCGGGCCGAAACTCAAAGGCTCCGCGTATCGCATCGACGAATCGAAACCGGACCAGCGTCTGACGTTGATCTACGCTTCGGAGTGGAGCGACGAACAGGCCGCGACCGCATATTTCGACGCCTACCGGAAGGTGCTGCGGGACAAATGGAAACGCGTGCAGGTCTCGGAACAGAGCGCCGACCGGTTCGCCGGCAAATCGGAAGAGGGCTATTTTCTGGTTACCCGCACGGGGAACCAGGTTTTGAGCGAAGAGGGATTCGCCCAACCGCTTTCGGCGTCACCCGGGCAGGGCGAAGACCACGTCCTTACGGCCTCCGCAAGGTAGAGTTCTGTGTAGGGCAGGATGGTATCCTGCGGCGGATTGGCAATCCAATGCCACGTAGTTTTTTGTGGGGTCAGTCCTTCGGGCCTGCGCCGGGGCTTCCGCCCCGGCCCGAGACCGACCGAAACCACTATCTAACCCTCGAATTTGCGTGACTCCAGGCCGCCCGAAAGGGCGGCTGCAGCGCCGAAGCGCCGGCCCCACAATCAGGCTGGAAAACTCGATCCGGAAAACTACGTGGCATTGGATTGGCAATCCGCCTGGCCTGGGCCATACTACACCGGCTCCACCCCTTTGAAACGCAATCGCACCTGTCCGAGATAAATTTCATCACCCGGCC
>JASHSD010000834.1 GCA_030036985.1 Bryobacteraceae bacterium | reverse complement strand
TCGCCCGCGCGGACGCGGTCGTAGATCCGCTGGCGGACCTCTTCCATCATGTCGCGCTCCGCTTTGAACTCCGCCTTCGTCATCGCGGGACCATAGGCAGGTATCAGCTTGGTCTGGTCGTTCGAGATCGAGAGGACCAGATCCATGGAATCCACACGGCCGCCTACCCAGCCGCCGGTGAACCAATCGAGTTCGGGGTCGCGAACCGGGGACGCCACGTCTCCCACGGCGATCACATTCTCGCTCTTGAAATGCACGTAGGCATCGCCCGAGGTATGGGCCATGAGCAGGTAGCCGTAGTCGATGTCTTCGCCGCCGCTCTTGAGCGTTCCCGTTTCGACGAATGCTTCGGTGGGCCAGGCAGCTTTGGGCCGGGCCTTCACGTATTGCTCCACTGCGGGAACCCAGTAATCGTGGGACAGCCACTCTTTGGTGCGCTTTTGGGCGACGATCTTCGCTCCCTGCGCTGCGAAGGCTTCATTGTTCGCGGTCTGATCCAGATGATAGTGCGTATTGAACAGCGTGGTGACCTTCGCGTCGGGCGCGAGGCTCTTCAGCGCGGCCATCACCGCATCGCCGGCGTTCGGCGGGCCGCTGTCGACGACGACTAGGCCTTCGCCGGTAACGAAGGCGGTCACGTTCGCTTCATTCGCATCGATTACCGCGAGATTCGCGGTGAGTTTGGTAACGCCTGGCGCGGCTTGGGCGCGGATTAGGCGCGGAGCCCACATCGCCAGCGCGCCGGCGGCGGCTCCTTTCAATACATCGCGTCTCTTCACAGAAACCTCTTGGTAGGGCAGGATGGCATCCTGCGCGCGATTGGCAATCGCGCTTGTGCTGTGAGTTGAAAGCGTCCGGGAATACGAAATCCAAATGACATTGTCAGATCTCTGTAATCACGCCATTACTGTCGCCGAACTTATCGCGTTCCAGCCCGACCTTCTGCATCAGCGTCAGATGCAGGTTGGCGATATGCGTGTGCTCCGGCAGCGTCAGGTGCTGACCGCCCTGCTTCAACTTGCCGTTGCCGCCGCCGACGATCACGTTCGGAATCGGGTAGTTGCTGTGCTGGTTCGAGTTGCTCATGTTCGATCCGTACATGAAGATCGCGTGGTCGAGCAACGAACCCTGACCGTCCGGAGTATCGCTCATCTTCTTGAGGAAGGCGGCGAACATCTGCATGTGCCACTTCTGGATTTTGATCAGCTTCTCGATGCGCTCCGGAAGATCGCCGTGGTGCGAAACCGGGTGGAAGCCGTCGGAAATATTGAGAAACGGATACGTGCGGTTGGTGCCTTCAGCCACCGTGATGTATGTCGCGATGCGCGTGAGGTCGGCCTGATACGCAAGAGACAGAAGATCGTACATCAGCTTTTCCTGATCGGCGAAATTCTCCAGCTCGCCGATCGGAGCGTTGGGAATTTTGATGGCCGAAAGGTTCGAGTTCGACGCCACGTTCGCGCGGCGCTCGACTTCGCGCACGTCGGTCAGATAGGCATCCAGAACCGCGCGGTCTTCGCCGCCCAGATTGCTTTCCAGCTGCTTTGTGCGCTGCATGATCACGTCGAGCATGCTGTTGGTCTGGCGCGCCATCGCCACGCGTTCGTGCGGCGTCTCCCCCTCGCCGAAGAGCTGCAGAAAGACCTTGCGGGGGTTGTACTCCATGGGCAGCGGCGTGTGCGCGTCGCGGAAAGAAAGTGTCGTAAACGGGCCACCGTTACCGGCCGCCACCTGAACCGTGGTCTCCGACGCGAGTTCGAGCGACGGGAACGGGGTCTCCTTGCCGATGAGCTTCACCATCTCCTGATCGAGCGTGGCTGACATGTTGTTGCCCACCGGCATTGTCGCGCTCAGCCAGGTCGCCGGGTTGCGCACATGCACCGAGCCCAAGGCGGCGGCGTTCTCCAGATTGCCGAAAGATGTGGTGTACTTCTTGAACGGCTCAAGCGGCGAATTGATCTCGTTCAGCGTGAAGTCGGCGCCGGAACCTTTCGGCGTCCAGCGATCCTGGGCCGGGCCGAACTTGGTGTTGAACATGATGGCGCCGTGGGGAATGTAGAAGAAGCCCACGCGCAGCTTGGGATTGGCGGCGGTTTGCGCCAGCGCCGTCGAGGCGGGGACCATGGCGCTCAGAAACGGCAGGGCCAGGTTGACGCCCGCTCCCTTCAGTACGGTTCGTCGGGAAAGGTGCTTCTTGGTGATGAACATGTTCGTCTCCTGACCTACTTCGCTCCACTCGGCGCGGCCACCGCCCCGGGGTTTCGCGCTTCCGCGGCCTTGACGGCAGAGGCGCCCGGCAATTTGTCGGTTGTTGTTTTGGAAATGAGAGTGGGCTTCGCGGGCGCATTCTCCGGCGGGCCCTGCTTGCGGAACGCATCCGTATTCACAACTCCCGATATCAGCGATGCGAATGTATAGTTGTCCTTTTTCGCGTCGCGCACGATCTTCCGCACCTGCGGCATGTCGAAGTACTCGAGCTCCCGGTTGACCGCATACATCAACAGCTTCTCGCTAAGGGACTCGACGAAGGCTTCCGGGTGGCTCGCCAGTTCCTCGCGGAGTTCCACCGGGCCGTCGATCTTCACTCCGCTCGGCATCACCGTGCTCGCGTCGATCGGGGCGTTGTTTGCCTGCGCATCGGTCCGCCGGAAGCGTCCGATCGCATCGAAATTCTCAAGCGCCAGCCCCGTGGGGTCGATCACGCCGTGGCACATCTTGCATGTCGGGTTGTCGCGGTGCTGTTCGAGGCGCGCACGCACCGTTTTCGGGGGGTCACCCGGCTTCTGGTCCACCAGGTTCGTGTTAACCGTCGGCGGAGGCGGAGTAGGAGGCGTGCCGATGATCTTGTCCAGCACCCACGCGCCGCGGAGAACCGGCGAGGTGCGGTCGCCATAAGAAGTGCGCATCAGCACCGCGGCCTTGCCGAGCAGCCCAAAACGGTTCGGATCGGTGAGCGTGACCTCCTTGAAGGCCGACGTGCTCGGCCCGTTCCGGATGCCGTAGTGAGCGGCGAGCCGATCATTCATAAACGTCTGATCCGAAGTCAGGAGATCCAGAACGCTCTTGTTTTCCAGCAGAATGCTGCTCAAAAACAGCTGCGCTTCCTTGAGGAAGTCGCCACGGAGTTCGGAGTCGAAGCCGCGGAAGATTTTGGCGTCCGGCTGTACCAGGTCGAGACTGTTGAGATTGAGCCACTTCATGGCGAACCCGGTCACGAGGCTGGATGCCTTCGGGTCCGCGAGCATGCGCTTCACCTGTGCGTTTAGGACGCCCGGCTTGGTCAGGCCGTTCGATTCAGCGAGCTTCAGCAACTCGGCATCGGGAGGCGTGTTCCAAAGGAAGAAGGAGAGGCGTCTGGCCAGTTCCAGGTCCGTCAGCGCAAATTCGCCGGTTTTGCCGGCCGTCTTCGGAGCGGAGATGGAACGGAACAGGAAGTCGGGGCTCGACAGAACCCCGGCCACGATCTCCTCGACGCCCTTGTCGAAGGGCTGGTTGTCCAAGCGTCCTTCGTTGTAGAAGCGCATGAGGTACGACATGTCGGCGTCGGTCACCGGACGGCTATAGGCTCGATGGGCCAGATTCCGGGCGATCTGCCTGGCACAGGGAAGCTCGCCGATTGCCTTTGGATCGCAGACGAAGATCATCGGCCGCGTCGGACTGTTCGTAATTCCGGTTGGATTGTAGGGGCCTTTGATTTCGAGGATGTCGATGCCGCGGCGGAAGCCCGCCATGGGAACTGCGCCACCAACCCCGCCGCCCGCGCCGACGTTATCGTCGGACTCGACGTTGGAACGCTGAATGAAGCCGGCGATGATTTCGTGCTCGCCCGCCAGCAGTTTCACGGGAATATGCTGGAAACGATCGAGAATCTGCTGCCAGCCGTCGGTTCCCTTTACGTTGGCCAGCCACAGATCATGCTCGCCACCCAAATCGCCTTTGAACACGGGCTTTCCATCGACCAACAGAACCAGCGTGGTTGTGTTCTGCATCTGGCGGTTGTACAAGCCGATGTCGAGGTCGAAGAAGCTGAAGCGATATTCGCCGTCGGCCGGGACGCTGTGCGTGAATTTGATGCCGCCGCGCATTCCCGGCGGGAACGGCAGTTCCGGATCCTGATTGCCTTCCGTCCGAAACATCACGCTGGCGATCGGCGGGGTCATGTCGCCGACACCTGCTTTGGCCAGGTGGCGCGCGGCCGTCAGGTACTGATCCAGGAATGCCGGCGAGGTTCTCAGCATTTCGGCGATATTGTCGAAGCCTTCAACTTGGACGTCCTGCGGCAAAATCTCCTTCTCATCCACGTCAACGCCGATGAGCGCCTTCACGGAGGCCGCGTATTCGGTGCGATTCAGGCGTTGAATCGGCACATACCCGGCGGTGGGTCCCTTGGCTTGCGTGTCCAGCGCACTCGAAATGTAGGCCGTGAAGGCGTCGATGTCCTTCTGGGGCGGCTGAGGAAGACCCGGCGGCGGCATCAGGCGTCCGCGTAATTTCTTCAGCACTTTCTCCCAAACGGCTGCGTCGGCCTCGACCTGCTTCGTGCTTAAGTCCTGCAGCACCAGGCCGCCCGTCTTCAGGCGTGCGCTGTGGCAACCCACGCAGTACTTGTTCAACATCGCTCGACTGGCGTCGGCAGGACTCGGGTCGGAGGCGGCTGCGGCCGGAGTTTGACCCGCGGCCCGGAATTGCGGGAGGACGAAGGAAGCGGCCAAGGCCAGAAGGAGACTCAGACAAGGGGAACGTTTCATGCCCGGGAACCTGCTGCTCGGTCAATAGTTTTCACGCGGCGGTCGAACATGTTCCTTACTCTTTTATCACGAAATTGAGGCGCCTGGCGCAATGCTTAAGCGCCGGCTCACGTTCATTTACATTCGTCGGCCCCGCCGGCCGGCACGTAATGCCGCGGGTGCCTCAATTATGAACGTGTTCGGACCTTCGATATTTCTCACGCGCGTCTCAGTGTCCGTTCCCATCCGGCTGCGTTTTCAGATTCGTGGAGAAGAACGGAAGCACCTTGGTCTCGAACCGCTCTTTCACGCGGTTGCCGTGGTTGCCTTCGTAGATCTCGAAGGTGTGCGCCACTCCGAGGCGCGTGAGCGATTCGTCCATCTGTTTGTTGGACGACATCAGAGTGTCCATATCGCCGACATCCATCGCAATGGCGCGGTATGTTTTCAGACTCGGAAGGTATTGATCGACGAATGCCAGCGGCGAATTGGCAACCCACTTCGCGGCGATCTCCGGATGCAGGACTCCGTCCTGGTTGGGCAGATCGTAATACTTCGGCGGGTTCGCGGGATCGAGAGACCATGCGGCCGCTTCGGCGAAAAGGACATTGGCGAATCCGCCGCCGCGTCCTCCTCTGCCTGCGCCTCGGCCATTCGCGCCGGCAGGCGGCGCGGGCCTGGGAGGCGTGGCATTCGATGTCTGCGAGGCGGGTGGCGCAGCGCGACCGCCGCGGGCGGCGCCCGGATTGTTCATCAGACAGCAGGAGCTCATCGCGTAGATGCTCGAAAAAATGCCCGGGTATTTCATGGCGAGGCGCCAAGTTCCGTAACCGCCCATGGAGTGGCCGGCGAGGCCGCGGCTGTCGCGATCGGCGATCGTGCGGTAATGGCTGTCGATGTACGCGATCAAATCGTGGGTGATGTAGGCTTCCCAGTTCCCGGTGGTCGGCGAGTTGGAGTACATGCTGCCGTCGTAAATGGTGTGGGCGTCGGGTAATACGACGATCATTTCATGCGCGGCGCCCGAGTTCATCACTTTGTCGGCTGCCTCGGGAACGACCATGAGCTTCCAGTAGGCCTCGGCCGTCGCGCCGTAGCCGTGGATGAAGTAGAGAACCGGATAGCGTCGATTCGGCTGACTCGCGTAGCTGGGCGGCAGATACACGAAGACGTCGCGATCGGCGGGATCGCCTTCGAGATTGCCTTCCAGAGAAGCTCCGTGGACTTTGATTTTTTCGACGGTCCCGGCCTTTTCAGCGCCCGACGTCTGTGCGTGAAGGCAGGCGAGGCCCGCAATCGCCAGAAACGGCAAAACGATATGCGATTTCACGGTCATTTCTCCTTTTTTTCTCTGGTATGGCCAAACGCGCGGCGCGGATCTGAATGCGCTGGCGGCGTCGAGAGGAACGCCGCTGAAGCCGATCGGGTTTCCTTTCACCCAGGACTGGCTGAAATACTGGATCACTCAGAATCCGCAATTCGACTGGACCACGATAACGCCCGAGGCTTTTGATCGCTACTGGGATCAGTCGGTCGAAGAGTTCGGGACTGTGATCGGAACCGACAACCCGGACCTCAGCGCGTTCCGCGATCGCAAGGGCAAGGTGTTATCTGGCACGGCGGATCGGATCAGCTCATCACTCCGGAAGGAACCATCGATTACTACAACCGGGTGCTGAAGCAGATGGGCGGCGCGAAAAAGACTGCTGAATTCGCGCGGTTCTTTCTGGCGCCTGGCGTCGCGCACTGCGCCGGCGGGACGGGACCGAATCCTTACGGGCAACTGGACGCGGTGCTGCGGTGGGTCGAGGAAGGTAAAGCGCCGGAGACGCTGACTGCGGCGCGGCGCGATCGGACCGGTGCGATCACGCGGTCGAGACCGTTGTGCCAGTATCCGCTGGTCGCGAAGTACAGAGGCACGGGAAGCACAGACGAGGCTGCGAATTTTACGTGCGGCGCGGGATTTTAGGCGTCGGAAAGGAGCAACCTTGATGAGATCGTGGTTTCCGATCCTGGCCACGATCAGCCTTGGGGCGGGCGCGTTGTTTGCGCAGACCACACCTATTGCGGCGCCTTGACGAGGACGCGGACCGATCCGTCCGCCCGATCCGCGCGTGCAACAGCGCAAATATCACTTTGCGGATACAACGAGGATCTGCCGTATGCGCTCTACGTTTCGACTAAAGTGACGAAGGACAAACCGGCTCGCCTGATCGTTGCGCTTCATGGGTTGAGCGGCGATCAGAACTCGCTGCTGCGCGGCAATGCCATCGATCCGGCGGAAGAGGCCGGGTACATTTTGGCCCTATGGATTACAACCCTCGCGGATTGTACGGCACTCCGGTCGGTACGCCGCGCGGGCGCAAGACCGAGGCCTCCGGATCGGAAGCGGCGAACGATCCGCCGAATCTGCGCGACCTGAGCGAGAAGGATGTGATGAACGTGCCGGATCTGGTGCGTAAGGAATTCAATATGGATCCGAACCGCATGTATCTGATGGGCCACTCGATGGGCGGAGCCGGGACGCTCTATATCGGTTCGAAATACGCATCGAACTGGGCTGCCATCGCGGCGATCGCGCCGGCGGCGTTCGCGATGCTGCCAAAGCGACGGAGTTGCGCACGCCAGTTAAGGACTCGATGCGGGTGTTGATGATCACTCAAGGGGCTGCCGATACGGCCGCGCCGGTGGTTCCTGCCCGCATCGCGGGCGTCGCGTATCGATCCGGTTGTTTCGTTGAGGTACGAGTGACGCCGCGCGCGCTAAAACGAAAATCGGAAATTGAATTCGGCCGATCGCGAGCCGCCCGTTTGGAACAGAGGAGGCAGACCGGTGTTGGGGGTTCCGGATCCGAGCATCTGATTCTGCATCGAAGTGGACTGGCCGAACCAGGGGCTGGAAAGGTACGGCACGGGGTCGGCAAACGCCGGATGGTTAAAAACGTTATATACGCTGACTCCGACTTCCAGCGCAAGTCCTCTGAATAAGGCGAAGTCGCGGCGCAAACTCGCGTCCAGCTGGATCATCCCGTTTCCGTAAATCGCATTCCGGCCGAGTGTCCCTGTTTCACCCGCGGGTGGAACGCTGAACGCGGCTGGGTTCAGACGGCGGCCGCCGGCCACTGACGGATCGGCAATCCACGCGGGCTGGCCGGACACAAGATCCGGACGCCCGGCGTTGTCGAACTGCTCGCCGAGCGCCTGCTCCACGTTGAGGACATCGATCGGAAAACCGGTTCGCGCGCGTAGAATGCCGCCCACCGTCCAGCCGCCCAGCCCGTCGCGTACGCTTCGAGGTACGAGAGAAGGCTGCACGCGGTACGAAAGAGCCGCGGTCATCGAGTGGCGCACATCGAAGTCCGACGATGCCCAGGCTTCGCTCAGTTGGTAGCCGGGATGAATCAGGAAGACGGAGGAATCCTCCGAACCATCGTCGAGAGAATGCGACCAGCTGTAAGAAACCGACGCATAGAGATTCGGCAAAGGCGACCCGGTATAGCGCAATTGCAGCGACTGGTAGTTGGATGAGTTCTGCGTCAGCGTGGTAAAACGCTCCAGAATACCAGTGGCGGGATCCACGTAGGCTTCGTTCCCGAGGAGATGCATGCCCACGGCGCCCGCGTAGGCCGCCGAGAAAAGTCCGCGCGATTCGAAACTTCTTTCGAGCGATGTTCTCCATTGCCAGGAAACGGGCAGACGCAACGGAGGCATGACTCCCGCCAGGAACTGTTGCACGTCCGGACTTACGCCGCCCGATGGAGATGCCGGCGCGGTCCCGGAAGAGCCTGTCGAAGATGCGATGCCGTCCCCGCCGGCGCCGAACAACCAGCTGTTGAACGGAGCGCCATTGATGGGGTCGATGGAAGCGCCCAAGGATGCGTCGTAGAAGGCGCCTGCGCCGGAGCGCAGAACAAGACCATACCAGGGCAGACGCCACGCCAGACCGATGCGCGGCGCGAACTGCCGGTAGTCCATGGGCCAGGGCGCGGTTCCGTTAATCTCGCCCGTGTAGGTCGTCTGCCAGGCGGTTCCGGTCCAGAGGCCGGAGACGGTCGGGATCCGGACTTGGGCCGCGGTGGGCGGCGTTATTTCCCAGCGGATTCCATAGATGAGACTCAGGGTCTCGCTCACGTGGAACGTGTCCTGAGCGAAGAGCGAACCGGTGTAGATTCGGCCGCCGTTCTGCGCGGGCTGGGCGTAAGTGACGGCAAGAGGATCTCCATCAAGCAGGCTTTGCAGACTGGAAGCCGCTCCGAGGATGGTTTCGATGGGGTTCTCACGCGACTGGTCAAGACGCGCGGCATCGATCCCCAGACGGAACAGGTGCGCGCCGACCTGCCGCGAGATCGTGTTGCGGACTTCCCACTGACTCTGCAGCGCGGTTCCGAAATCGAACGAGACGAATTGTCCGATGTCCGGGATGGACAGCCCGACGATGACTTGGCTGTCTGGCGGGGACGATGGGAACGGCGATGGAATCTCAGCGTTCCCACCGGGCAACAACCCCGCGGTCAGAATGGGAAAGACGTCGTTGCCCTCTGAAGAGGCCGTGAGAGCCGCGTGGGAATAGGTGATCCGCAGATCTTCAACGGTCCGGGATCCCGCCGAGGTGAGTCCCAGAGTTGCGCTGCGCCAGTCAAAGCTGCCGATCGCGGTTCCGTACTCGGAAGAAGTCGCTTTCGAAGGCGATTCGACGTAGCGGAAAAACAGCGAGGAGTGGGATCCGAGGCTCTGATCGATGCGCAGGCTCGAATGAACCACGCCTCCAGTGGTGCTGGTTCCAAGGATGCCGGCGGCAATGCCGCCACCCTGATCGGGCCCGATCGGATACGGGAACCAGTTCAGCAGTTGCTGGAGCGCGGGCGCGGCGCTCGCGCGGGCGGCGAGCGTCGGAACGGGCACGAGTTCCGGACTGGGGTCATACAGCTTCGAGGCTTCGGCTGAAAAAAAGAAAAACGTCCGGTTGCGCCAGATCGGACCTCCGACCGTGAGGCCGAGGTTCTCGTAAGAAGGCCTCGGATACCAGGAAAGGCCTTCGCTGTTGGCGAACCAGTCGCGCGCATTCCAGCTGTTGTCACGCAGATGAGCGAAGAATTCCGCGTGAAACGAATTCGATCCCGACCGGCTCGTAATCAGCGTCTCGGAGCCGGTGTGCCCGCCGGATTCGGGAGCGAAATTCGAGGACCGCATCTCCACCGATTGACTGGTTTCGGGAGAGCCGAGGGTTTCCGTGCTGCCGATGGAACTCATGGCGGGCAGCGAGACGCCGGGGAAGGATCCCGGCAGGGTGCTGCCTCCCAATCCTCCGTTGGCGCTGACGCCGTCCACGCGGAACCCGTTGGCGTTGGGTCGCTGGCCGTTGGAGCTGAACTGGCCGCCATCGCTGACTCCGGCCGGCGTGACCACAACACCCGGAACCAAGTCGAACAGCATGCGGTAGTCCGAGCCGTTGGCGGGGAGGGTTGCGCCGGGACTGCCGCGTTCGACCAGCAGGCTGTCGCTGCTTGATGGATCGGCCGCATCGTCGCGGTCGCTCACGACGGTGACCACTTCGTGCACGCCGAGGAGTTCCATGGCGAAGTCGAGCGAGAGTCCCTGGGTGGAATCGAGAACCGCGCCTACGCGGGAGACCGTGTGAAAGCCGGGCACGCGGGCGGTGACTTTGTATTTCCCCGGCGGCAATCCTTCAACTGAATACCGGCCCGTGTCGCCGGTGCGCGTCTTCCATCGGGCGCCGGTGTCCTCGTTCTGAATCCGAACATCCGCATCGAGCAGGACGCTTCCGCTCAGGTCGCGCACGAATCCGGATATGCCCGGCGATTGCGCGGTGGCCGTCATAGCGAACAGAATCGCAATGCCTGCAATAAACCCGGCGGGGCGCATGGTGGGTTACCGGACCGCCGCCTCGAAGCGCGCCACGGCTGCGGCGAGATTGCGCAGCATCTCTTCTCCCGACGACTGCGTGTAACTTCCGGCGAGCAGACGATTGAGCAGGTCGTCAGTCTGGTGCGCGGCGGCCATCAGTTCCGGCGCCTTACTCCGCCAGGCGCCATCCGGGGATGGCGGAATTTCAACGGCGGTCGTTCCCAGCAGAGGACGCAGCCCGGTTCGAATCTGGGCGAGGAGACGAATCAGTTCGGCTACGTGGCGCTGATGCAGAGTTCGCAACAAGGTCTGGTCCGGTTCCTTCATTTTCGCCGCGACCTCCGGCGGGAAATTTTCGGCAAGGACCTCGATGGCATG
>JASHSD010000833.1 GCA_030036985.1 Bryobacteraceae bacterium | reverse complement strand
AGCGGAGATCATGCTGGCGCCGGAGAAATTCCCACCACTGGGGGAAAGGCCACCGAGCGAAGGAGCGCCGCTCGATGGATCGTCATGGCATAGTGTACATTTCTTCGAGGCGAATACCTGCGCGCCACGCCCGGCTTCACCCATGCCTTCAATCGTTCGGGAGTACCAGATGTATTCCGCGATCTCGCGCATCTCGCCGGGGGCGAACTTTGTGTCCCGAAGGCTCATGTCGAGGCCGTGGTTCCACATATCGGCGGCGATATCGGTGAGTGTCCGGCCCGCGGCGTCCACCGAAAGAAAATGCGTCATGGGTCCGTGGCAGCCGATGCAGCCTTTCGATTCAAAGAGTGCTTTGCCGGCATCCGGCGTCGCCGCATGGAAGACGGGCTTTGGCCGGCCGCGATGGGTGGCGCGCGTATAGACGAGGAGGTCTGCCATATTCTGACTGGTGATCCGCGGCAGCATGATTTTGCGTCGCGCCATCTCGTCGCGCATGGCGGTGGAATGGTTCCACATGACCTCGATGAGATCCAGCGGATCGCCCGCGGAAGTCCATTCGGCGATCGGTTTGATGCCTTCGGCTTTCGGCTCATCAATGCCGTGACACTCCGCGCATTTCTTCTCGTCGAATAGATCTTTGCCGCGCGCCGCATCGCCGGGCTGCTCAAAAAAACGCCGCGAGTAGAAGAAGGCAAAAAGATCGGCGGCCTGCTGCTCATCCATCGCCTGGCGGGGAATATTGCGCAGCCGCGTCTCGACCCACATCTGCGGCGCATGGTTCCACATGGTGGCGGCCAGCACGGCCGGCGTGAATCCCCGGTCGGCGATGAGTCCGAGATCGGGTCCGATCCCGGGCCCGCCGCCGTCGAGAGCATGACATTCCGCGCATCCCTGGACCTCGAAGACCTGCGCGCCGCGGGTGGAATCGGCGGATACAGCCTGCGCGGAGAGTCCCGGGAGCGCAGCCAGTAAACAGAAGGCAAGAAGCGAAAGCTTTCTCATCGGGTTAACCTCACTCCGGTGGTTACCGTATCGGTCCGGAATCCCTGGTAAAAGAAGAAGGACTCGGCGAAGCCGTAATAACGCCATTCGGTGACCCACGAAATGTTCTTGTCGAATGCGACCGCGAGCTTCGCTGTCGGCTGATAGAAGGTAGTCGGATTGCTGCCGTTGGCAAGGTAAGCCGAACCGCCGAGACTCAGGCGGGTCTTGTACCCGCGCCGGCCGGGGAGGTTGAAATTGAACAGCGCCGTAACGGTGTGGCTGTTATCGCGATAAGACGAAATACCGGAAATCAGAAACTCGGGGTCGAGGTAATCGATATCCGAGCGCAGAGTGGAGCGCGTGTAGCTGCCTTCGAAATCCCAGTATTTGCCGGCAGAGGGGGTGTAAAAAAGCGAGGCGGATTCCGTGTGCGCCAGGAATTCGAGATGGATTCCCGGCGAAGGATTCCGGTTGGAGAGCATGGTGGCGGCAGCCGCGACGCTGAAAGCGTTCGAGATCTGGTGGCGGCCGCGCGCGCTTGCGCGCTGGTAGTTGTAAAGGCTGGTCGCGAAGTACGTGCTGCCGCTGGCGCCGTTTTCGTAATCGAGATTGATCCACGCGTTCTGCAGCGGATGCCAGGAAATGCCGGCGAGCGCCACGTTCTGCCGGATCTTTCCCTGCTCGAAACCCACTAGGCCGGACATCGGCAGAATGCCGTCGTTCGCATAGCCCCAGACGTAGCGATAACCGCCGCGCAGAGTGATGCGTTTCGCCACATCGACGAAGACGTTCATTTCGGCCTGATTGTAGTTCGAGACCAGGGTCGAGTTGAAGAGAGAAGCGATCGGCGCCGGGCCGGCCGCGGTCATCAGCGTGTCCTGGCCGGCGCCTGAGCCGGCGGTATGCATGCGGTCGGTAAGCCACGACGGGATCAGGCGCAGGCGCGGCAGAGGCCGGATTTCCGCGCCGACATTCCCCGATGTGTGGGGCTGCTTTGCCGCGGAATAGATCAGGTTCTGCTCGCCGGTATAGAACAGAATCTCGCTGAGCAGGATCTGATTGCCCGTATCGAGGCCGAGGAAATTGGTATTGGTCACCGGCTCGCTATAGAGAAATGTTCCGTAGAAATCGGCCCACTCGACCGGGTTCGCGCTGAAAGACGCGTCTGTGTAAACGCTGTGGCCGCGCACGCCGTAAGTTTCCGAAAGGCTGGTCAGCGAGAGAGTCTGTCCGAAAACCGGGGCGAAGTAGTTGCCATAGTCGACGCCGGAACCCGCGTTGAGCTGCTCATCATCCTTGTAAACCGTACCGCCCTGTTCCAGTTTCAGATGGAAGCGCGGGCGCTCGATACGCACTCCGCCGCGGTAATTATCCGTCGAGTCGCGAACGAGGTTGACGACCGGATATTCGTTTGAATCGGGAACGACGAAGGTGGCGATGCCATTTCCGTTATCGGAACTGCGGTCGTATTCGAGATACGGGACGATTACGTGGTCCGGGAGCAGTTCGAGACGAAAATCGCTGATGTGAGTGCGGGTCTCGAGAGCCTGCTCGTTGAGCACGATGCCGTTGGTGGCGAGCAGGGGATCGGCGTAGCCCGGAAGGTTGTTGTAGTAAGCCAGATTCCGGTAATCGCCGTCGAAGTTGTAGAGCTTCTTCCGGTGGATATCGACGTGGAGGGTCGAGTTGGGATCGTCGCCCCAGTCGTAGGCGCGAACGTTGATGCTGTCGAAGAGATGCCGGCCCGGGTCGAGGATCGTGAAGTCCGTGCCCAGGAGTTTGGGACCGGAGGTCAGGTCCACGACGGATTTGTAAGTATCGTCGCTCCCTCTGACGCCGGTGACCCAGCGCCAGCCGAGATCGATCGAGCCGGAGAGGATTTCCTGATCCGAAGGCACCGGCGAAGCAGACGCGGGCGACTGGCTCTGTTGAGCCGGAGCCGCGGACTGCGCCTCCGCAATCGAATTTTGGGCTGACGCTTGTGCGAACAGAACGCCTGCTGAAGCGGTGAACAGGAGGGCCGCGCGTGTGTTTTTGTTCATCGCAGCAGGTCCCTGTCCACATAACTTCCGTGGATCTTCTGGTGGCAGATGGTGCAGTTCTGATAGCGCGGCGAAGTCAGATCGTGGAACGCGGGCGGGACGACCCCCAGCACCGGCCGCGGTACGGTGGGCAGGTTGGAATGGCATTCGAGGCAAACCTGCGCCACGTTGGCGCGGATCAGCATCTTCGCGTTCGCGGAACCGTGCGGCATATGGCAGGCGGTGCAGCCTTCGTCGCGCACGGGCGCGTGTTCGACAGGGAAGGGTCCGCGGTACTGGCTGTGGCAGCGGAGACAGCCCGGTTCGTTGGCGGCGGTTAACCGCATCAACCCGGGCTTGAAGCTGCCGTGCGGATTGTGGCAGTCGACGCACGTCATCGCCAGTTGCGGAAGGCGATGCCCGAAGGGCTGTGTGAAGGAAGCTTTCACGTCGAGATGGCAGCCTTCGCATTTCGCATTGATGTCAGCCGGTTTGCGCGCAACCAGCGTTTCAGCGCTGTTGCCGTGAATGGCGTGGCACTGGGTGCAGGCGATGGCGTTGTGCCCATGGCTGGCCTCGATGCGGCCGGAGGTCGTCGGCTGATTGCGATGGCAGGTGAGGCAGGTCTGGTCGATCTGCGCCGGTGAAATCGTTTCGAAGTTGCGGATGTCGGTGGGCATCAGCGTTTCGACATGCCTGCTTCCGGGGCCGTGGCATGATTCACAGCCATTGCCTTTCATGTGGTGCAGGTCGCCTTCGTTCACCACCGCGTGGGGGCTTTTCGCATAAGCTTTGCCGATGTCCTCATGGCACATGCCGCAGGTTTCCGACCCCACATATGTGGCGGGTGGAGAAGGCGCGCCGGCCGCGGTTTTGCTCGTCTCCGCCGGTTTTTGCGACGCCTGCCCCGAGTCCTGCGGAGCGGCGCCCGCCAACCCCGTTGCCAGCAGAATTGTGAAAACAGCTCGCGTGCGGCCGGTCATTCACTCATCCGAGCGATTCAATACTGCGCGTGTACCTGGTCGACCGCGTAAGCGGCGCCGGAACTGTGGCATACGGTGCAGCTCTCGCCAAGCGAAGTCGTGTTCGCGAGGAAGTGCGACGATTCGGCCTCGGAAGTGTGGCATCCGCTGCATGCGCCGGCCGTTGCCTGATTCGGGTTGATCCAGCCCTGCGGATCGACTACCGGATTCTTGCCGATGGGCAGATTCTGCTCGCTCGAGTTGGTATGGCAGAGCGAGCAGTTTTCGGTGTCGCCCGGGGCGCCGCTCGGGCTCAGCGGCGGGAACAGAGTATTCGAGAAATCGTTGTGGCTGCCGCCATAGCCGACCACGATGTACGGATTCTTTGCGCCGTCCGCCGCCGCGTTGGGGCCAAAGTGAATGCGATGTACGAGCAGATTGAAGTTGATTCCCTGCGGCGGGAGCGCCTGGTCGGCGGGATTGGTCGCCTGCGCCCGGGTTGTCGCATCCGTGTTCGACGGGTTGTGACACATGACGCAATACAAGGTGTTGCTGCGCAGGGCGCCGTGCTCGGAAAGAGCGTAATGGCACTGGTTGCAGTTCGTCAGGGCCACAACCAGACGGCGCGGCTCCACCGTCGATCCGTCGACCGAGAAGTAATAGACCGGATTGAAAGCGCCGTATTCTATGCTCTGCTGGTTGGGCTGACCGGCCAGAACCGTTTCCGTACGGCGCGCCTCGAGACCGATGGCGTAGGTGCCGGTAGCTCCCGCAGGCACGCCGTGCGTGAAGGTGTAAATGCAGGTCCCCGCGGAACTGCACGAAGCGCTGGTCGCGCTCTCGGTCACATAGCCGGGCGTCGATGCGACGCCGAAATTCGTATAGCCGTAGTCAGTCGTCGGCCCCGCCATCGTCAGCGACAACGAGCCCAGAGCCGAAATTGGAACTCCCCCGCCCGCATTGTTGGTGAGTGTAAACGTCACTGTGGGGGTATTGCCGGCGAAACCGTTAGCGACGCTTTGTATGGTCGCGTTAAGTCCGGAGAGCAACGAGGAATCGGTTGGAACGACATGCGCGCCGGCGATCGAGGCATCGAAATCCGTGCCCACGGGCTGATGGCAGGTGGAGCAGAGATTGTTGTTCGGTTGAGGTCCGCCGGGGTGATTGGCGCCCGTCGCGAAGTTGACGTTGTCGTGGCAGGATCCGCAGGTGGCGCTCGTTGGTTCCGTCAGATATGCGGTGGCCTGTGCGGCGCCCGTTGTCTGCGAGTGGCAGACGGCGCAGCGTTCGGCGTTCGCCGGATCCACCACGGCGGAAAAATCGTTGACGCTGTTCATGTAGCCGACGATTTGATAGGGCGTTCCGCCCTGCACGCTGGGCAACGATGAACCCATGTGGATCTTGTGCGCCATGACCTTGAGATCGAGGCTGTTGCCGGTAGCCGGATCGACGTTCTGCGGCTGATGACACATGACGCAGAGCGCGATTCCGCGGCGTGAGCCGCCGTGCGCGGAAAGCTGGTCGTGACAGCGGTCGCAGCTGGCATCGCGGATGACGTCGCGCGTTACTGTAACCGGTGAGCCGTTCGGGACAAAGTTGAATGTGGCGCTGGCGTACTCCGTGCCGAGGCTGTATTCGGTGAGATTGCGCGAGCCGTAGATGCCGATCGTATTTGTCGTTGTGGGATCGAAGCCGTCTGCTTTGGTGTTGTAGGTATAGGTGTACTGGCCAGGGCCGATGTTGGTTGTCGTTCCGCCTGAATCCGCGGTGGGCTGGTTGGTTGAGGGAATGACAGTACCAGTCACTGCGTGGGTGATATAGTTTGTGTACTGCTCCTGGCCTTTCGGAATATACGCGGCGAGGAAGCTCAGGGAGATCGCGCCAGGCGTGGTCGATCCAGCCATATCGAGCGGCAGACCGTTAGGATCGGTTACAGTGTAAGTCGTCGTAATTGTTCCGTCATTTGCAATTGCGGCGGACTGGATGCTGATGTTCAGACCAGGCGCGATAAACGCCACCGTTTGCGGATCGAGAAAGTAAGCCCGATCACGCGGCGTGAATGGGCGGTGCATCGCCGGATTACCGGCGGCGACTGCAACTGCGAGACATCCGATGGTAATAAGCCAGAATTTCCGTGATCGCATCGATAGGCCCTGTCGTTCTTCACCCACACCTTGAACCTGAATCCCCTTACGTCCGGGTCGCCGGGACCGGCATCGGATCATTTCTTCAGAGATCGAAGATAAGCGACGACGTTATCCGCATCCGCCGCGGAAAGTCCCGAAACAGGCCTCATTTTGCCGACACCCGTTGTGATCACCCGCTTCAGATCCGCATCGGATTTCGCCTGCACCTCGGCGGAACCCAGCGGTTTCATCGTGACATTCATCATTTTGGCGATTGCCGGGTTTCCCGAGCCGTCCGCGCCGTGGCAGTTCTTGCAACGCGCGTTGTAAACCGTTTCGCCGTCTTTGGCGCTTGCGGCCGCCGCAGGCGCAGGCGCAATCGAAACACCGCAGATGAACACATTGCAAGCCAGAAAAACGAGTGAACGCTTCATTTAGTCGATTTGTCCTTTCCAACTCCGGGTCGGCAACAACACCGCAGGATTACAGCCGGCGGCGACTTATCCCTATCTCTTTTGGAGTGAACGGTCGCGGTTTTTTCAGAGGCATAGCGCCTGCGCGATATGACGCAGAGGTTGCGCCATGGCTGCGCTATAGATATTACGAATCCAAAACGATGGATCTCAGTCTGTCGACGCTGGGGTGCCCACGGCCATACCACCGCGTAACGTGCCCACGTGATGCGATGGGCTCGGCTGACTCAGCACTCGACGCATTCCGCCGTTGTCACAAGGCAGGAGTTCCCGAAGATTTGCCGACGCTCAGCCAAAGGCAGGCGGACGAACCGAACTGCGCGCGTGGGATCAGCCGGCTAATGCGTCCCGGACAAGATATTCCCCGGAGAGGCGCTACTGAAAGCGTCACAATTCTGCTTGCACTCGGCTCCGGAGAAGGCGACCGGGTGTCATTGCAGAAAATACGCATGACGCCAAGCTTCCCACAAGCCTTCCATTCGTCTCCGGTGAAGAGTCCGTGGGTCACCATGACTTGGATGTCTTCGATGCCGATTTTCTCGAAGACGTTCGCAATTCCGGAGTCGGCCGAATCGAGATCTGCTCCTGGCTCGCGCACCTCGATTACGACGAGCGCGAGAAAGTTCGGCGCGCGGCCCGGCTTCTGGAAGAAATTGGCCTCGAAACCTATTCGTTTCACGCACCATTCTCCGAACACATCGACATCACGTCGTCGGATGAGAGCGCGCACGGCTTCGCCCTGCGGGAGTTGCTTCAGGCGGCCGAAGCGGCCCCCATCCTGAAGGTCCGTTATCTCGTGATCCATCCTGGACTTGAAAAGGCGGAACTGCCCGAACACGAGCGCCTTCGGCGGCTCGAAAATGCCGTCGGCGTTCTCAATCAGGCATACCGGCACTGCCGGGGACGTGAGGTGTGGGTCTTGTGCTGGAGAATATGCTTCCCCACCTGTTCGCGGGGCGCACACGAAATCTCCTCCGGATTTTAGGCAACCTGGATTCGACCGAAGTCGGCATCTGTCTGGATACCAGACACGCGCATCCGGGTGAAGATCTTGCGGCTACTGTTCACAAGCTCTCCGGGCGTCTGTGGATGGTCCACGCCGGCGACAATCGCGGACAATACGATGACCACCCGCCTCCGGAAGACGGCCGAGTCAAATGGGGCGCCGTTTCTTCATTGCGCATTCCGGCGATGTGAATGGATGATTCCGACGCGATGAGAACAAAGTCGGAGCGTAGCGACGCTGGCACTTGCAATGATGCCTGAGATTATTCACATGGTCAACTGGCGGCGGGCGGATTGTGTGTCGGAGAGGCAGGATCAGCATTATTTCGTCTCGTTGTCGCCGACGGCTCCGAAGCCGGGCC
>JASHSD010000832.1 GCA_030036985.1 Bryobacteraceae bacterium | reverse complement strand
CTCGCCCCACCGGCGCCGCCATCGGCCGGCAGACGAAGCAATTCGATATTGATCTCACAGATCTCTTCGATGGCCGACTTCAGCTTCTGGTAGTTGGCGAGGGCGCGCCTGACAGGCGCGATCCGATCCTTGCGCAGGCTGATTTGGCGGATGCGGCCGCCGGGATAGCCAACGGCGAGAACCGACACCGGATGTCCCTCGCCGCGCTCGCATTTGGGGCAGCCGGAGCGGTGGCGGATGGTGCGGTCGAGCAGGGAGCCGCGCAGGAGGTCGGGGCGCAGAGGCAGGCGGGCGAGGAGGCGGTCTCTCTTGCGGGCGTCTGCGTATGATTCATTATTAATAGTGAAACATAACAACAAACAAAAAGCAAGAGAAATGTTCGGAAAAATTATTGACGGCCGAGTGCCGCAGCCGCAGGGCGGCGACGGATTTCGACGTTCGGGAAGGCGCGGACGCACCCCGGCGTTGAAAACCGGGAACTTGGACCCTCATTTTTGCGCCGGAAAGTAATTAACGAGGCCGAATCGGGTTCACTTGCGTTACGGCTCGCGTGTTCGCCTCCCGAGTTCGCCAGCCCCATTGCTGAGACTCACGCTCGTTCGGCTACATGTCGAACAGGAAATTTACATGGTGAACTCCTTTCAGTTCACAAGATCAGCCAGGCTTATCCCGGCATACCGACCGCGAGGGAGCGAACCCGATTCACCGCCGGTGCAGGCAAAGGGTTGATGAAATGCCCCGTGGCAGCGCTCCCTGGCTATCGCGGTTCGGAATGGAGCCTCACTCCCACTGTGCCGAAAGAATCCGCGCGTACTCTTCCGAAGCGTAAATATCGAAGGGGAACTGGTTCGTGGTCAGCGGCAGAAAAGCATAGAGATGCTGGAAGCAGATATATGCGTGGTCGGCGTAGCGGTGATAGTTTTTCAGAAACTCCGGCGACAGGGTTTCGGGCAGCGGCGGATGCTGAAAGATGCTGTGAATCCCGATGGCGCGCGAAAACACCGCCCGGCGATCCGTCACTCCCCAAGATTCCAGTTTCCGTACCACCGCCTCGGGAGGATCGTCCACCACCAAAGCGGCGAAGCTCTGCTCCACAATCCGGCTGTCGGGGGCGCCTGCGGAATTCACGAATTCCACGCATTGGCGCAGCCACCGGAAAATGTCCTTGCCGAGGAAGACCAGCATCCGCACCTCCTGGTACCTGCCGACCAACATGCGCTGATACAGGACCGACTCCTCGTCGTCGGAGGGGACCAACCCCTGCAGCGCCATCGAGGCGCGCACTCCTTCCAGCGGATCCGCCGCGTCGCCGCCTCCACTGAACGGATGCAGGATCAATGGAGGCATCTTTGAGATCAAAGCCATGCTGTTTATATATCGGCTGACCAGGTGGGAAACTTCAGACCGGCGCGTCGCGCTTTCGATACAAACGGACTCAGTGGCGCTCGGTCAGTTGCACCTTCACCTTCAGCGTCTGGTTCCCGCGAAGCACCTCGACCTCCACTTCGTCTCCCGGCTTATGCGCCCGCAATGCATAGGTGAAATCGTAAAGGTTTTGAATCGGATCGGTCCCGAACCGCACCAGAATATCGCCCGCCTTCAGGCCCGCTTTCCCGGCGGGCGATTCAGGCGTAACATCCGCGAAACGCACGCCGCGCGGAATCTCGGTGAAATCCGGAACGCTGCCGAAATATGGCCCGTAGCCGCCGCTTCCGGCGGTGCCGGAGATTTGGCCCGCATGGGGATCGGGCGATTTCTCCTCGACGCGCACAAACTGTGGCCGATCGGGATCGGTATCGAGGCGATCCGCCACATCGGCGACCAACTGCAGCACCTCCACCGCGCCGGGCGCGTTGATCTTGTCCCACGTATCGCTGGGCTTGTGATAATCGGCGTGCAGCCCGGAGAAGAAGAACAGCACCGGCACCTGTTTGGCGGTGAACGACGCATGGTCGCTCGATCCGTAGCCGCCGGCATCGGAATAATCGACATGAAGCGCGGGAAAATGCGGCGCGAGGCTGTTCAGGTCCCTGCGCAGCGTGGTTCCCGTGTCGGCCCCGCCGACATACAGTTTGCCCTCGCGCAGGCGGCCGATCATATCCATATTGATCATGGCGACCGCCTTGTCCAGCGGCAGCTCCGGATGGTTCGCGTAATAGCCGGAACCGAGCAGGCCCAGTTCCTCGCCCGCAAACGTCATGAAAAGGTACCCGCGCTTCGGCTTGGGCAGCATGGAAAAATGCCGCGCCAGTTCGATCACGCCGGACGTTCCCGACGCATTGTCATCCGCGCCCGGATGAACCGTTCCAATGAGCGACGGCGCCAGCGAAAAACGCCCTCCCAGCCCCAGGTGATCGTAATGCGCGCCGATGATGACGTATTCGTCGGTCTGACCGGGCAGGTAGGCGACGACGTTGTGCACCGTCTTCACGACGCGCTCCACATCCACGTTTTCCCGCACCTGCAGCTTCCTGAACACAAACGACCGCGGCTTCACATCCGCATCGATGCCGCTCTCGATGCTCATGAGATCCTTGCCTTCGGCCCTGAACCAGGGATCGACCACCTGCTCCTTCACCTGTACAAAGAGGATGCCCGCATCGGCCGGACCCTCCGCGGCGCTGAAGCCATCGAGTTCGTCGGCCGACGTTTGGTGATGGATGCGGTCGTTGATCAGAATCACGCCGGCCGCGCCGTGCCGCCGGGCATTCGCAGCCTTGCTGTATTCCTCTGAATGGTCGGTGTAGACCCTGCCCTCGAAGATACTTTTGTCGTCGTATTCCTGCGGCTCATGCTTCAGCACGAGAACGAATTTGCCTTTGACATCCAGCCCGGCGTAGTCATCGTAGTTGTATTCCGGAGCCGTAATGCCGTAGCCCGCGAACACCACTCCGGCCGAGGCCTTGCCGCGACCCGAAAAACTGACGGGCTCGAAATCTTTGGTCGGCTGCAGATCCTGCGATTGCCCGTTCAAGACGAATTCGAACCGATCGGCCTTGCCCAGCACCGCGCTGGTGGTGATGTCGAAAGGCTGCAGGTAGTTCGTGCCTTCCACCGGCTTCAGACCGTCGGATTTGAACTCGTTGACGATGTACTGGGCCGCTTTCTCCAGCTCCGGCGATCCGCTGGCGCGTCCGCGCATCTCCGGCGAAGCCAGAAACTTGATGTGGCCGAGGTACCGGTCCGCATCGAAGGTGGAATCGCCGGCCGTGGCCGCGAAGACAATCCCCGCCAGCCCGAAGAGGATGCAGACTCTGCGGAGCATTTATCTCTTCAGCCCTATTTTTTGAGCCCTACGGGCGCGTTGTTGGAGGGGACGCCGGGCGTCGGCAGCTGCACGCTGCAGCCGCAGTTTTCACCCGCGTTCTTCGCCGTTTTCTGATAATCGATTTCGTAATCGATCACCCGCTTCAGGTCTTCCCACTGAACCGTTCCGACCATGCGCCGGCCGTTGACGAAAAGCGTCGGCGTCGAGTTCACCTCAAGATCTTTGCCTTCGGTGCGGGTCTTCTCGACTTCGTCCTCGGTCACCCGCGTGTCGATGCATTTCGAAAGCTGCGCCGCGTCGACGCCTTTCGTCTTCGCGAATTCGATGACTTTGTCTTTGAGGTTGTCCGGCGTGATCTCATCCTGATGATCGAAGATCCAGTCGTGATAGTCCCAGAACGCGCTCGCATTCTGGTGGAAAATGCACCGTCCCATCATGGCGGCCGATTTCGCCCACGGGTGCAGCGATTCCAGCGGGAAATCCAGATAGTACAAACGCACCTGGGTCGGATACTGCTTCAGCAGCTGTTCCCGCAGCATCTTCGCCTGCTGCCGGCAGTAGGGACATTCGAAATCACTGAACTCGACCAGCACCACCGGGGCGCCCGGCGTGCCGATGCTCGGCTGGAATTCGGTCTTCAGCTTGTCGAGATCCGGCTTGAACGGATTTTGCGCAATGTCGAACACCGTACCGCGAATTATTTTCGTGCCGTCCTGGGAAACATAAAACGTTTCCTCCTGACTGGCCTGGCCTTGGGAACCGCGTATCTTCACCTCATAGAAGCCCGGCATAGGCGCCGGCTTTGGATCGCCGACGGTTACCTCGATGGGAGGCGGCCAGACGAACAGGTGCCGAATGTAAGCTTCCAACTTCGGTTTATCAATTGCAGATTTCGCGGGCGCGTTGGGCTTCTGGCCGAACAGCGCCGCAGCGGCTGCCAGAACGATGATGAATCGGTTCAGCTTTGGGAAAGACACTGCACGTATTATATCGGTTTGCGAGGGGGTGAAAACGCCTTCACCGGCGTTTTTGGCAGGAGATGTTAGGATTCCATAAAACTCCCATTTTCGGTAACTTGGGATCGGTGAGGTCCGTCAGACTGACGTGCAATTGTAAGCTTTTATGAGATCGGCTGCGACTGAGTTGTTGGTTCCCGCCATTGTGGTAGAATCCGTAACGAGAACGATGGGTTATCGAGCGCCTTCCAAATTCGGAAACGGAACGATCATGGTTTCCGTCAACGCAGGAAAGTGGCTATAATACCTCTCACAAAACTGGTCGACTGAGATGCCTGAAGTTCCGCAAGGTCCAAACGAAACTGCCGCGCATTACGCCAACGGCGAAGTGAAGCTGCGAACAGACATGGACGATCACCTGAATCGGCTCTTCGCCGCCGACAAGGCGGAGATTCCGTGGTGGGTCTCGCTTTACCAGAACATACACGATCTGATCAAGCCGGAGAAGCTTCCACCGCTTGAAATCACTTCGAAACCGGTCGCGGTGAAGAGCATTTGGGGCCTGTACGCGCCCAAGGCCAAGTCGTTCTACTCCTCGACAGGGATTCTTGCCGCAGTCTTCGCCCTGCTGCTGGTGGGTTTCACCAGCAAGACCGTCCAGAAGAAGATTACCGAGAATCTCAATCTTATCGATCCGGACATTAAGCCGTACATTCCGCCGAAGCCGACTGCCTCGCAGGGCGGCGGCGGTGGTGGCGCGCGGGAGATCGCGCCGGTGTCGAAAGGGCAGGCTCCCAAGCCTTCCATGAAGCAATTCACACCGCCGATGATCGTCAAGGAAATGCCGAAGCTGGCGATGACCCCGACGATCATTGCCCCTCCCGACGTGGTGCTCCCGCAGAATAACCTGCCGAACTGGGGCGACCCGCTGGCGAAGCTTTCCACGCTGTCCAACGGACCTGGTTCCGGCGGCGGCATGGGCAGCGGCAAGGGCGGTGGACTCGGTTCCGGTGACGGTGGCGGCTTCGGGCCGGGATCGGGCGGCGGCATCGGCGGCGGCGTATTTCGCGTCGGCGGCGGCGTGAGCGCGCCCTCGGTGATTTACAAGGTCGATCCCGAGTATTCCGAGGAGGCCCGTAAGGCCAAATACAGCGGCGCGGTAATGCTTGCGATTATCGTCGACACCGAAGGCCACGCGCGCGACGTGCATGTGGTGAAGAGCCTCGGCATGGGCCTCGATGAAAAGGCCATGGAAGCCGTTGAGAAGTGGAAGTTCAAGCCCGGCATGAAGGGGGGTCAGCCGGTCGCCGTCCGGGCTACTATTGAAGTTAATTTCAGGTTGCTGTAGGGGTACGCGAGTTTAGTCGCGTCTTTGCGCTCCGCGGCAAATAACCCCCAAGACGCGACTAAAGTCGCGTGTCCGAGCACCGGATGCCGCCGGCGATTATCGTTTCGATTCCGGTCTCCGTTTCGAGGCGGAGAAAACCGTTTTCATCCAGGCCCGCCGTTATCCCGCGAAGCACGCGCTCGCCCGCATCGACGGACACGGACTTGCCTCTGGCGTAAGTGGAACAGCGCTCGAATTCTCTCAGGATGTGTGGCTTGCCTTTGGCCGGGAGCAGCACCGCATAGCGGAGACACTCCGCGGCCACGCCGTCCAGCAGCGGCTCTTTCGCGTGCTCGCGTCCCGTTTCGATGCGGAGTGAAGTGGCGATGGCGCGCAGATCTTCCGGAAACGCCGTCTGATTCACATTGATGCCGATACCCGCGATCAGGGCGCCCTGCTCGGCGGAATGCACCATGATCCCGGCGAGTTTCTTCTCATTGAGCATCAGGTCGTTGGGCCATCTTATGTCGCAGCTGACGCCGCATACGTCGTTGACCGCCCGCTGCGTCCCCAGACCGAGAGCCATGGTCAGGATCGGCAGCGAATCGGCCGGCAGGGCCATGCGCAGGATGATCGAGACGTAAAGCCCCGTACCCGCTTCGGAATGCCACGAATGGCCCTGGCGGCCGATGCCCGCAGTCTGCTCTTCGGCGACCACCACGGTTCCATGCGGCTCGCCGCCGGCGGCTAGAGTCGCCGCGTCTTTCATGGTCGACCCCGTGGATCGCAGCCAGATCGTCACAACAAGTCCCTCATAATAACTGCATGCGAAAGCTGATATCGACCGCGGGCGCGGAATGCGTGATGGCGCCGGCGGACACGAAGTCGGCGCCGGTCTCGGCGTAGGCGCGCGCGGTATCCAGATCGATGCCGCCCGAGAGCTCGATGGCAGCTCGCCCCGCGCAAATTCGAACCCATTTTGCGGCTTCTTCGGGCGAGAGGTTGTCGAGCAGCAGGTGGTTGGCGCCGTTCGCGAGCGCCTCCTGGAGTTCGTCCATGGTGCGCACCTCGATCTCGATCGGCAGTCCGGATTGGCGCGCGTTTTCGATGGCCTGGCGAACGCCGCCGGCCGCGGTGATGTGATTGTTCTTGATCAGAATGGCGTCGAAGAGACCCATGCGGTGATTGGTGATGCCGCCGGCCGCTGCCGCGGCCTTTTCGAGGCGGCGAAGTCCCGGCGTGGTCTTGCGGGTATCGAGAACGCGGCAGCCGGTCCCTTCGACCGCGGCCGCGAATTTGCGCGCAAGCGTAGCCACGCCCGAAAGCCGTTGGAGAAAATTGAGCGCGACGCGTTCGCATTCGAGCAGCGTGCGCGCGGGGCCGCGAACCGTGGCGATGAGATCGCCGTCCTGCAAATGGTCTCCATCTTTGTGCAGCAGGGTCAGATCTTCCACGCCGCCGCGCGCTTCGTAGATCGCAGACAGCAGATCGATGCCGGCCAACGTCAGCGACTGCCGCGCAAGGAAGTAGCCGGAGGCGCGGCGATCCGCCGGCACGCAGAAGCGCGACGTGACATCGCCCGAGCCGATGTCCTCCGCCAGCGCACGATGAACCGCATCGAGGATCTCAGAGTGCATTGAGTTGTGCGACTGTCTTCGTCAGGTGCGCCTCGTATTCGGCGAGCTTGGCGCGAATGCTCTCGACAATCTCCGCCGGCGCTTTGCCGAGAAACACGTCATCGCCAAGCTGACGCTTCGCATTTGCGATGTTCTTCATCATCTGGTCGCGCGTCTTCTCCAGCCGCTTGCGCAGCGCGTCCAGTTGCCCGTGAGGCACGTCGATGGAGAGATCGAAATCGGCGGTGGAACGAACGGCTCCTTTCTTCGGGACCTCTCCAATTTTGAGCGCAACGCCCGCCAGACGCTGGACCGCCTGAAAATCCACAGGGCGGGAGACTATCCCTTCGAGCGGCAGCTTCGCGTCAAGACCGAGATCCGCGCGAATGCCGCGCGCCGCGGTGGTGACGTCCTGCAGCAGACCCACATCGCGCTCGGCTTCGGAATCGTAGCGCGCGGGGTCGAAGAGCGGAAACGCGGTGAGGGAAATCGAGGCGCCTTCGTCCCCGCCCAGCCTGTGCCAGAGTTCTTCGGTGAGGAAAGGCATCACCGGATGCAGCAGCCGCAGCGCGCTTTCGAATACAGCCAGCAGATTGCGCCAGTCTTCGTTCAGGCCCGAGCCTTCGACGAAGCGCAGCTTTTTCAGTTCGATGTACCAGTCGCAGAAATCGTCCCAGATGAAGTGCCAGACGGTTTGGGCCGCTTCGTGATAGCGGAATTGGCCGATGGCGCGATTCATCTCTTTCGCGCATTCGTTCAGGCGGCTGAAGATCCAGCGGTCCTCGACCGGCGCAGCGGCATCGGGCAGATAGGCGTTCACGTCGTCCGCTATCCACGCCTCGACGCGGCTTCGCTCCATATTGAGGAAGATGAAGCGGGCCGCATTCCAGATCTTGTTGGCGAAGGCGCGGGCGCTGTCGATGCGGTCGGTGGTGAAAACGATATCGGTGCCAGGGGCCGCGCCGGTCAGCAGCGCCATGCGCACGGCATCGGTTCCGTATTCTTCGGTCACCAGCAGGGGGTCGATCACGTTCCCCTTGGTCTTCGACATCTTCTGCTTGTCGGCGTCGCGCACAAGGCCGTGAATATAGACTTTGCGAAAAGGAACGTCGCCCATGAATTCGAGGCCGAGCATCGACATGCGCGCGACCCAGAAAAACAGAATGTCGAAGCCGGTGATGAGCAGCGACGTGGGATAGAAGTGCTTCAGGTCATCGGTCTGATCGGGCCAGCCGAGCGTCGAGAAAGGCCACAGGCCGGAGCTGAACCACGTGTCGAGAACGTCCGGATCCTGGCGCAGCGCACCTCCGCATTTCGGACAGGCGGGCGGGTCGGTGCGCGACACGATCATCTCCCCGCAGGCGTCGCAATACCACGCCGGGATGCGGTGGCCCCACCAGAGCTGGCGCGAGATGCACCAGTCGCGAATGTTGTGCATCCATTCGTTCCAGGTCTTGAGCCAGATCTCGGGGACGATTTCGATCCTTCTATCCTCAACAGCCGAAATGGCTTTAGCCGCAATTGGCTTCGTTTGGCAAAAAAATTGTTTCGAGACCAGCGGCTCGATTACGGTCGCGCAGCGCGAACACTTGCCGAGGTTGACGATGTAATCTTCCACCGATTCGAGCAGGCCGAGCTCTTTCAGATCTTCCACGATCCGCTCGCGGGCTTCGTAGCGATCGAGGCCGGCGTATTTACCGGCCGCGGCGGTCATGCGCGCGTCCTCTCCGATCACCTGAATCATGGGCAGGTGGTGGCGCCGGCCGGCTTCGAAATCGTTCAGATCGTGCGCCGGCGTGATCTTCACCGCACCCGAGCCGAATTCCTTGTCGACCATTTCATCGCGGATGATCGGAATACGCCGCCCGGTCAGCGGCAGCTCGACATCTTTGACCTCATACCGGTCTTCCGTGGGATGGATGGCGACGGCCGTATCGCCCAGCATGGTTTCCGGGCGCGTGGTGGCGACGACGATATGGCCGTAGCGAATGTGCCAGAGATGGCCGGCAGTTTGTTCGTGCACGGTCTCGAGATCCGAGATGACGGTCTGGCAGCGCGGGCACCGGTTCACCATGTATTCGCCGCGATAGATCAGGCCCTTTTCATAGAGGCTGACGAAGATCTCGCGCACGGCGCGCGAAAGGCCGGCATCGAGCGTGAAGCGTTCGCGCGACCAGTCGCACGAGGCGCCGATTTGAATCATCTGCCGCTTGATGGTCCCCCCGGATTCGGCCTTCCATTTCCAGACGCGCGCTTCGAAGGCCTCGCGGCCCATTTCGCGACGGTTCAGGCCCTCTGCGGCGAGTTGGCGCTCCACGACCAACTGCGTGGCGATGCCTGCATGGTCGGTGCCGGGGAGCCACAGCGTGATATCGCCGAGCATGCGATGCCAGCGGACCGTGACATCGATTTCGGTGTGCTCCAGCATGTGGCCCATGTGGAGCGATCCGGTCACGTTCGGCGGCGGAATCACCAGCGAAAAGACGGGCCGATCAGGCTGCCATTGCGCGTGGTAGATGCCGCTCTCAACCCACCATTGAGCCCAACGCGGTTCGAACCGCCGCGGCTCGTACACCTTCTCTAATTGCATGTGGAAGCTTCAGTTTATCGCAGGGGTGCTTGGGATAACTTGGTTGAGCAGGCGCGGTTGCTCCCTCTCCGCCGAGCAGTCAATCTCCGACCGCGGGGGATTCGGGCAGCGCGGCCACGTTCCTTTTTCAAGCGACGTTTCGCTGGAGTTCGGTTTTATCCAGGGATAGAATGCGAACATGGCCGCAGACAACAAACTAACCCGGATCGGCGTTTTCTACGACGGAAATTTTTTCTTCCACGTCAGCAACTACTATCACTATTCCCATGATCGAAAGGCGAGGATCAATGTCGCGGGGCTGCACGAGTTCATCCGGCATCAGGTTGCCGAGAGTGAAGGATCCGATGTGAAGTATTGCCAGATCGTAGACGCGCATTATTTTCGCGGCCGCCCAAGGGCGTTGGAGGCTGAGCAGCGCGGCGTGTTGCTACGAGAAAGAGCGTTCGACGACGTCTTGGTCAGGGAGGGCGTGGTCACCCACTATCTGCCGCTCGGGCCGGAGGGTGAAAAGGGCATTGACGTCTGGCTGGCATTGGAGGCGTATGAGCTGGCCATCTACAAGCGATTCGATGTCAGCGTTCTTGTCGCTTGCGACGGTGATTTTCTGCCGTTGGTGCGAAAGCTCAACACCCTCGGGACGCGTGTGATGCTCACGGCTTGGGACTTTGAGTGGATGGATCGCAACCAACAACAGCGCACCACACGCACGGCACAGATCCTCCTCGATGAGGTGAGCTATCCAGTGATGATGCATCAAGTTATTGAAGATCGTTCCCGGCGCAATGATCCGCTGATCAACGGCTTGTTTATTCCACAGAAGGAGCTCCGGGACGTAGTCGCCGCGGCGACAATTGCACCGGCACGGCCAGCGGCGGTCCCGGCTGTTGCCACTGGGTCAGCACCCACCGATTCATTCGCTGGCGTTATTCAAAGTCTCAAAGCCGGCTTCGGATTCATACGCCCGAGTACCGGCGGTGCAAATATTTTCTTCTTCCACGCTGAAGTTACTAATCTGGACTTCAGCGAACTTCGCGAGGGCGACAAGGTCCGATACAGACAGGGCAGGAACGAGAAAGGAGTGGTCGCTGTTGACGTCGAGGTGATGCGCGATATGTCTGTGCCTGCGTCGACCGCATAAATTGCTCAGAATACGAAATCAGGCGCTTCGTCGCTTTATTGCGCACTGAAGCGCCCCGTCTCGTACACCTCTCTACTTGCATGTGGAAGCTTCAGTTTATCGCGGGGCCGCACCCCCCGCGAGACCGAGGCTACTGCGCGACGATCTTGTCGAAATAAGTCTGATAGAACGCGAGCCCCGCGGCCGAGGGAGCCTGCCGGCCTTCCGGCGCTTCTCCAAAGATCATCGGCATATCCGGATTCTCCGTGTAAGTCGCCCATTTTTCCAGACCCTTGCCGTTGGGATCTCCCGTTGTGGCGAAGTTCACCCAATAGGAAGACATCGTGTCGGCCACGTGGCGGTCCGCGTCTGTCCATTGCCGGCTGTTGTCCAGATGATCGAACACATACAAAACCTCGGAGACATGCACGGCGCTGCCATGGGGCCCTGGCGCAAACGCTCCTCTGGCGTTCGGCACGCGCGGCGGCTGCTCGGTGAAGTAATACAGGAAGGTTTTGGTCTTGCCCTGCCTCGATGCAAGCTTGGCCCAATTGCGCATCACGAATGCCATCTGATCGCGGCCGGCGAAGAAGGCCGAATCCTTCGCCTGCGCGTCGTCCTTGGCGGGATAGATTTCCAGAAATTTGTCGGCCAGATCGCCGTATTCTTTGTGAGCCTGCGCGATGAAATCGGCCGCGCTGCGGGCGCCGCCGAAGGATTCGTCGCGATTCGACCCCACCAGCACCGGCACGGCGGTCTGCCTGCCCTCGGCGAATACCTTGCTCGGATCTTCGCGGATCAGCCAGCCGTCAACTACCGGAGCCGCTCCCCGCCCGCCCGCCTTGAGAATCGCCTCGGCCGGCTGTGCGCGCAAATCCGCGAGCGACTTCGCGCCCAGCTTGTCGGCGAGTTTCACGCCATCCTGCTCGGCTTCCGCGAGAGTCTTCAACGGCGCAATGCTTATCGTCGACCAGGCGCTGCTCTCGCCGGCGGCTCTGGCGAACAATCCCTTCGCCGATGGAATGGCCATGAGGTTGGCGACCATGCCGGAGCCGGCCGATTCGCCGAAGATGGTGACCCGCTTCGGGTCGCCGCCAAAAGCCGCGATGTTCTTCTGCACCCACTGCAGCGCGGCGATACAGTCCATGACGCCGAAGTTGGCGGCGCCGCGGAGGTCGGATTCCTTCGTCAGATCCGGATGGGAGAAGAAGCCGAACGCGCCCAAACGGTAATTGAGCGTGACGATGACTGCGCCCTTGCGCGCCAGCGCCTCGCCGTCATACATGACTTGGGAACCCGAGCCCGACGTGTAGCCTCCGCCATAGATCCAGACCATCACCGGCCGCTTCTCGCTTGCGGATTTCGCGGCGGTCCAGACGTTGAGGTAGAGACAATCCTCGCTCGCGTTGGGATTGCCGCCGCGACCCCCGCCCTGCATGCACATCTTGCCGAACTGATCCGCTTTGCGGACGCCCTCCCAATGCGCGACGGGCTTGGGCGCGCTCCAGCGCAGATCGCCCGTGGGCGGCGCGGCGAATGGAATGCCTTTGAAGACGCGCACGTCCGAATTGGGAAGCGTGGCGCCGGAAATCTGGCCGGTGGTCAGGCGGACGGGATCGTCAACGGCGAATGCGGCGCCCAGGCCGAAGGAAGAGATCACGATCGCGGCGATGGTCGTTCGAAACATGCGGACTCCTGCGTCAAAGTATATGCGAACGGCCAGTGGGATGCGCGGGGCCGCTCAAAAATCGTATGATGAGTGCGAAATCCGGCCAATGACCAAACGTCTCACCAAGGCCCTGCGCGCGCTGCCGGAACATACCGCGACGCGGGACCGCGACTTGGCTCGCGAAGTAACAGACGACTGGCAGGCCGTAGACCGGGAGCCTGACGGCGACAAGCGGATGGGGCTGGGCAGCCGGGGATCGTGAGAAGGTAGCCGTGAACAAGCGCTGGAATCGTCTGATCGGGATCGCAATACTGCCGGGCGCTCTCTTTGGGCAAAGCCTGACTGGCACATGGCAGGGTGTAATGAGATCTCCCGAGGACAGTGCGGCACGCCGAACCGTTTTAAAGATCCCGCCCGCTGAAGGAGACTTCAGCAGAGGCGATTTTTACAGCATTGACAGGCCGTATCTCGCCTTTCCCGCGTATCTGGCCTTCTCTGCCATAATCACGCTCCGCGGCAACGTCGTGAAGGTAAGTATGCCCGGGATAGGGGTGGTCTACGAGGGAAATCTCAGCGCCGACAGAAACACGATCGTAGGGACTATCAAACGGGGTTTTCCCGCGCCCGTAACCTGGACGCTGAAGCGCGTCACCAGGGGGGAACAGGAGTGGGCGATCCCGAAGCCCCCAACTCCAGCCAAGCCGATGGCTGCCGACATCGACCCGGTCTTCGAAGTTGCCACTGTGAAGCTGAGTCCCCCCGGCGCGCAGGTCCGGGGTGTCCGGGTCCAGCCCGGTGCCGTTTCGACCCTGAATATGACGCCGGCGGAGCTGCTGGCTGTCCTTTATGACGTGCATCCGCACCAGATCGTCGGTGCACCGGCATGGTTTTCAAGCGAGAAGTATGACATTACGGGGAAGACCGAAGCGGGGGGCCGACCCAGTCAGGAGCAGTGGCAAGCCATGGTGCGGAAGCTTCTCGCCGATCGGTTCCGACTCGCCTTTCATCGGGAGCTGCGCGAACTGCCGGTATACGCCCTTAGCGTTGCCAAAGGTGGGGCAAAGATATCGAGGACCAATTCGAAGAACGAAAGGCCGGCAATCATGGGCCGCGGCCCGGGAAACTGGTTGTTCAATTTCACTTCAATGTCCGATTTTTGCAAGCTGCTTCAGGGTCTTCTCGACCGGCCCGTGGTCGACCGGACGGGTCTCGCCGGAAGATACGACTTTACTCTGACGTCGACGCCGGACGCTCTCCCGGCGAAGAATCCAGGTCCGAACGCCCTGACCCCCGCCGCAGCCGACCCTCCGCCGGAGCTGTTCACGGCGACGCGGCAGCAGCTCGGCTTGACGATCAAGGCGACGAAGCTCCCAACCGAAGTTCTCGTGATCGATAGAGTCGAAAAGGCCTCGGAAAACTGATATGGAGCAACGCCGTGGTGGCGCCGGCCCGGCCTATCCCTCTTGCGCGCTCAGTTCGTCGAGCAGGTTGGCCGCGGCGGTTGTTTTATCCACACCGAACACCAGCAGCCCCGGAGTCGATCCCGGTTCCATCCCGCAATAGGAGTAATCGATATTGATGCCATGCTCGCCCAGTTTCGAGGCGGCTCGGCCCAATTCGCCCGGGCGGTTTGGGAAGTGAGCCATGGCGACCTCCGTCTCCTCGAAGATCATGCGCAGGCTGCCCAGCACCTGGGCGGCCGCCGCGGGATTGTCCACGATCAGCCGCGCGAGGCTCTCGCCTTCCTCCACGAAGGATTGAAAAGCGAAAATGTTCACCCCCCGCTCGGCCAGTGCCAGGAAGCACTTCCCCAAAGCGCCCGGCTTGTCTTCGATCGTCACGGTGAACTCTTTCGCCTTCGGCATCTGTCCTCAATAATCGCAGAAGGTTGACGCCCACACCACCCGGCAATACAATCGTGCCCATGCGCAATACCGCACTTGTCCTGCTTTGGATCGGCCTGAGCGCCCTTCTGTTCGCACAGGCGCCGGGACGCGGACGCGGTCCCGCTCAGCCGCCTTCTTACACCGTCAACCCGGACCGCACGGTCACGTTCCATCTGCGCGCGCCGGAAGCCACAGCTGTTACCGTCTCCGGCGATTTCGCGCAGACGCCGCAGGCTATGACCAAGGCCGACGACGGAACCTGGAGCTTCACCACCGCCGCGCTTCGCCCCGCGATCTACGACTACACCTTTTCCATCGACGGCTTCCGGGCCAACGATCCGTCGAACCCTCTGCTCAAGTCGGGCGACCGCACGACATCCACCATGTTCGAGGTCAAAGGCGACCAGCCGGCGCCATACGACATCCAACCCGTGCCGCATGGAGCGGTGCGAATCGAGTATTACGTGTCGAAGAAGTTCGAGGCGCCGCGAATGATATGGGTCTATACGCCGCCGGGATACGAAACTTCGAAGGGCCGCTATCCCGCGCTGTACCTGCTGCACGGAGCGGGCGATACCGAGGCCGGCTGGGTCACCATCGGGCACGCCAATCTGATCATGGATAATCTGATCGCCGAGGGCAAAGCCAAGCCGATGATTGTGGTGATGCCTTACGGACGGCCTGGTCCATCGGCGACGTTGGGGCCGGCCGCTCCCGCTCCGGTGGCAGAGCCGGGCGTGATATTTCCCAACGATCTGATCGAGGATGTGATCCCGTTCGCGGAGAAGACGTATCGCATCTCCGCCAAAGCCGACGACCGCGCCATTGCCGGCCTATCCATGGGCGGCAATCAGACGCTGCAGATCGGCCTGAACCATCCGGATACTTTCCATTACATCGGCGCGTTCAGTCCAGTGGTCATCAACCCCGAGCAGGCCTTCAAAAATGCGCTGGCAGATCCGAAAGGGACGAACCAGAAGCTCAAGCTGTTCTACATCTACATCGGGAAGCTGGATACGTTGTTCGCATCCAACCAGAGTTTCGATCAGCTGTTGACGGAGCATCAGATCCGGCACACGTTCGTCCAATCCGAAGAGTGGCACGTGTGGCGCAACTGGCGCGACTACTTCGCCGATTTCGCGCCGCGGCTGTTTCGTTAAGCCGGAAGCCCGTGTAAGACGCGACTAAAGTCGCGTGTCCAAAATGTATCTGCTCGAAAAATCGCAGACGGCAAGACCGTCTGCGCCACGGGTTACTCGGGCGCGAACGCCAGCAGCACGTTCCCGAACGGTCCGCCGCCGACGCCGTAGCCCGAGCCGATGAACATCATCCCGCCCGCGATCACCGGGCCGACCGACGAAATGGAGCCGCCGTGCGCGTCCGCAACCTTGTTCACAGTGTCGAACTTTCGGTCCGTAGCGAACTGCCACAACAGACTGCCGTCGGTGGTCGAGAGAGCGTGCAGCGTGCCGTCCGAACCGGCCACAAACACCACGCCGGGAATCATGGTTGCCGCCGCATTGTCGCCTCCGCGCACGCCTGGCGGATTGATGGGCTGGAACCAGGCACGCTCGCCGGTGGCCAACTTGAGCGCCGTCATGCCGCCGCTGCCCATGCCGTAATAGGCCTTTTCCTGATCGGCCGCGCCGCCCCAGACGATGCCGCCGCGTCCGCCGCCGGAGTTGGCGTGTACGCGCCAGAGCAGCTTTCCGTTGTTATCCGGATCCAGCGCGAACACCTCGCCGCCTTTGGTGCCCGCGAGCAGCACGCGCTTGCCGTCGGGCATGGTGCGCAGGATGGGAGAGTTGCCGATGTCGGCATCCGGCCCCATTTTTTCGGGACAGGCCTTGCTCTTGTTGGGGCCGAAGCAGCCTCCCATGAAGGCATCGTCGGCCTGCGCCTGGTAGGACCACAAAACCTTGCCCGTGTCCATATCGGCCGCGACGATGGCGTCGCCCAACGGCTGCGCCGGCTCCGTTTCGGTATCGCCGGTGCCAAAGTAGACCGCATGGCGCACCGGATCGATGGTGGGCGAGTTCCACACCGACCCTCCCGCGGGGCCGTAAAGCTGCACGCCGTTATCGTTCTTCTGCCCGGGCTTGGGATCGTCCATCGTGTAACGCTTCCAGATCAGCTCGCCGTTGTTGGCGTTGAGCGCCACAACGCTGCCGCGCGAGGTGCAGCATTCGTAATCCTGGTTGCCGCTCTGCCATTCTTCGGAAGACGACACCGGAACATACAGGCGTCCGTTATAGAGCTTGGGCGCGGCGGTGATGCGCGCGAGAAAGAACTCGTCGACTTTGCGTTTCCATAGCAGCTTTCCGTTCTGCGCGTCGACCGCATAAACATTGGCCTTGGCGTCGCCGAAGAACACGGCGTACTTCGTGTTGCCCTGGCCTTTCACCGGTCCGATGCTCATCGCCGGACGCACGGTGACGCCGGTTTCGTAGCCCCAATAGACGCAGCCGGTTTTGGCGTCGAGCGAATAAACCCAGCCGGTATCGCCGCCGACGAACACACGGCCGGAAGCGATCGCGGGCGGACTGTACGCGCTGATGCCCAGGGGGAATGCGAACGCCCATTTGAGCTTCAGCCTGGGCACGTCGGCCTTGGTGAATCCGGCCGTTTCGGTGCGCTGATAACGGGTGTTCTCGATGTCCGCGCCCCATCCGCTCCAGTAGGGACCGGCGTAGGGATCGCTCATCGGCGGGTTCGAGGCGCAGGCGTTGGGAAAGTTTTTCGGATTGCCGGCGTCGGCGCTGCCGATCTGGCGGTAGCCGCCCATGAACTCGGACATGCGGCGCTTCTGCTGATCGGTGAGGCCCTGATCGTGTTCGGGACGCGTGGGCTTCGCGACCACGGCGTAGATCTGTTCCGGCGTCATCTGGCGGATGCGCCGCGCGCTGGGCGCTTTGGTGGAATCGTTCTCGCGATGGCAGCTCATGCAGCGCGTCTGGAAGTAAGTGAGGCCGTTTTCCATGCCCAGCGGCCGGGGCGGTCCGCCTCTGCCCTGAGCGGGCGGGGCCGGGGCCTGCGCCCGCACTGCGCCGACCCAACAGAGGCCGGCGGCGGCGCATGCGGCCAGCAGATAAATCCCTGCGTCGGGAGTCCGTCTCATGATGATCCTTAATCTCTCATATGCCTGCGCATCACGCAAATGAGGGGCGCGGCGGGTCAGGGCTGGCGGCTGGCCGGCGGAGTGATGCCGTTCAGGCGCAGGTACACAACCAACTGGCCGTAGGTATCCTGCGAGTGCGTCATCAGGAAGTACAGAATTCTCTGGCGGCTCACCTGAGGACCCATGAAGAATGCCATCGGACCGGGCGAATCGATGCGCGCCGTCAGCCCCCGCTCACCCAGTTCCCTGATGACTGCGACGCCGTATTCGCCTACCCGCTGCAGCGCGGCCATTGAAGCGGCTTTCGAGGTTGCCTTCGCGTCGATGGCGGGCGCGGGAGTTTTGGCGCCGAGGGCCTGCAACAGCATGAGATTTATCTGAGCCACGTGCAGCACGCGCTCGCCGAAGGATTGCTGGGCCGGCGTGGGTTTGTAGCTGAACTTATCCTCGGGCATTGCGCCGGCGAGCCCGTAGATCATGACGTTGTTGCGGGACCAATCGCTCTCGATTTCGCATACCAGGTTCGCGCAAGAACCCATAAAGGAGGGCGGTTGCCGTTGCGGCCCGGCGGCCGGCGTCTGGGCGCTCAACAGGGACGCAAGCAACAGGAAGCCGGAGAGAATTTTTCGGTTACTCATCCTACACAGTTTAATCAGCGGCGGGGGTTTTTCCGCCTCTTTTTCCGTTTCTGGGGCAGATCCAAATTCACTCTCCAGTTCCTCAATTGTCGGCAGGCTGCCCTGCAGCTTTTCGGGGAGGCTTTCGGCGAGCCGGTATTCAGATACGCCGGTGGGCTTGTTGAAGTCCCGGAGCGAATATTCGGCGACAAACCGGTCCTTCGTCTTGCAGAGGATGAGGCCGATGCTTGGCTGGTCGTCGGGATGCCGAAGCAGGTCGTTCACAACCGAGAAATAGAAATTCATTTTGCCGGCGAACTCCGGTTCGAAGAATTTCATTTTCAGATCGATCACGATGTAAGCGCGGAGATTCAGGTGGTAGAAGAGAAGATCGATGAAGAATTCCTGGTTGCCGACCGCGAGCCGGTACTGGCTTTCAACGAATGCGAACCCAACGCCAGTTGGAGAAGAAACTGGCGCAGATGGTCGAGCAGACCGCGTTCGAGATCGCGCTCGTGGGCGTCGTCGCCAAGCGTGAGGAAGTCGAAATTGTAGGGATCTTTGGTGATGTCCCGCGCCAGGTCCGACTGTGGCGCAGGCAAGGTGCTTTCGAAGTTGGCAACGGCTTTTCCCTGTCGGCGCAGACGCCCGGATTCGATCTGGTGGACGAGCACGTTGCGGCTCCATCCGTGCTGAATGGCGGCCCTTACGTACCATTCCCGCTCCTGAGGCGTCTTGACCAGGTCGAGGATGCGGACATTATGACCCCACGGAATTTGTGCAACAAGCTGTTGCACAATTGCCTCTTCCGGCCAGGCATCCGCAAAAGCGCGCATATACTTCAAGTTGCGCGGCGAAAACCCGTGCATGTCGGGGAACGCGCGCTTCAGATCGACTGACAGCCGGTCGATCACCTTCGCGCCCCAACTCTCCCGTTCCTGGCGGTCCAGAATATCGCGGCCGATTTGCCAGTAGAGCAGGACCAGCTCTCGGTTGACGGCCAGCGATGCACGGAGTTGCGCGGTCTGGATCCGTCGCTTCAGGTCGGAGAGAAACTGAGGATACGTGTCGGGAGTTGGTGGCGCGGGCATTGGTTCGGTGGATCTGGCGTGGATGGAGTGCGATCCGGTAATCTCCCATTGTCGTCTACGCGGGCAGTATCGGGAGACCATGGAGGTCTTCGTTTCCGGCTTGTTCCGATTCCAGGCGAACGCTCCCTT
>JASHSD010000831.1 GCA_030036985.1 Bryobacteraceae bacterium | reverse complement strand
TGCGACGCCTTATCCGCCAGATCGCCCATCTCGTTTCCGGTCTGCTGATGCCGCAGCGCCTGCAGCTTCTGCCCGGCATCCTTCAACTGCTGCGCGGCCTGCTGTGCTTCCGCTTCCGCCTGCGCGCTGCCCTGCTGCGACTGCTGTCCCGGCTGACGCGCGGACGTGGAATTGCTCATCGCCTTCTCCGCCTGTTCCACGTCGTGAATCGCCCGCTGCAGCTGATCCGACATCGCGCGATTCAGCGCCTGTTGCTGCTGACCGCCACGCTGCCCCTGCTGATTGCGCGCGCTCTGCTGCTGACTCGCTTGCCCGGACTGGCCCGGTTGCCCGCTCTGGCTGCTCTGGCTCTGACTACTCGAAGCCGATTGCGACTGCGATTGCTGGCCCTGCTGATTCTGCTGACCCTGCTGCTGTAGTTGCTCCATCTGCCGCTTGATCTCCTCGGCTTCGCGGCGAAGCATCTCCTGCTGATACCGCTGCTGCGCGATCTGCTGCGGATTATTCTGCTGCTGCTCGGCCAACTGCTGCTGACGCCGCGCCAGATCTTCCAGCTTCTTCATCGCCTCGTCGATCTGCTGCTGCTTCTGCTGCTCGGCCGAAGAACCGCCGCCGGCCTGCTCGTATTGATTCTTGTCCTTATCCAGTTCGAGGTCGAACAGGTTGGCGAGATCGCGTCCGGCCCCGCCGCCACCGCCGCCTCCGCCACCACCGCCGCGGCTGATCTGAATCTGAATCTGGCGGAACGTGGACTCGGCGCGCAGCAGGTGCTGCAACGCCTGTTGCTCCGGCGTCATCGCATCCTGGAACGCGAGCCCCTTCAACTTATCCGAAGCCGGCGTCATCGACGCAACGGCCGATTCCATCTCTTTCACGAACTGCTGGAACGCCGCGCCGCTGCCATCCAGCTGCCGCGCCTTCATGCGGTTCGCCAGCGACTGCGCCTGATCCCGCAGCTTCGCCTGCACTTCACTAAGGTATTTGCCGTTCTCGGCCGCCGCGGCTTTGATCTTCGCGTCGCCATTCACCTGATTGAACGTGGCCGCGATGATCTCCTTCTCGCGCTCGGAGATCTGCTGATCCTGATCCATTCCGCCGCCACCGCCCCCGCCGCCCGCCTGCGACTGCGTGTACTCGAACTCGAACGGCACGGCTTGGATGAAGTACATATCGGTCTTGGCCGAGTTCTTGCCATCCTTCGCCGTCGCATAGAGACTCACGATATCGCCGGGAACGAGTTTGAAATCTTCCAGCGAAAGCAGCATCGTACCGTCGCCCTGCTTCACGCCTTTCTCCTTCAGCAGCGACTGCACCTTCTCGGGCGCGCCGTTCACTGAGTAATGCACGTCCAGCCCCTGCAGCGGGAACTCGTCTTCGGCGTTCACCTGCACCGTTACTTCTTCGATGGGACTAACCTTCGCGTCCTTGCCCGGCTTGACGATGCGCACGGTCGGCGGACCCACCTTCCGCGCTTCCACGAAGTAGTCGTCCGTCAGGCGCACCAGTTCGCCATGATCCATCACGGCGATGTGATACGTGCCATCCTTCTCGATCGGCACGCTGGCCGAAGTGAGATTGTTCTGCGTCGGGTTGAGACCGATCGTCTTGCCCTCGTCGAACACGATCTCCGCATTGCTCAGCGCCTTATCTGTGCGGATATCGAGCTTCGCCACCGTGCCTTCGACGGCGCGCAGGTCGCCGCCGGGATCTTCCGTCACCGGCGACATGCCGGTCCACGACGGGTAGTTATACGTAACGTGAATGTTCTTGATCGCGGGCAGATCGATCGTATGCAGCTTATAGGTGGGCGATTTGATGCCGCCCGCTTCCACGTAATACTGGACATCTTCCGGCACCCGCACCAGCAGGAACCCGAAGCTCGGACTGCCGCTCACCGGCTCCATCGGCGCCTGTTCCCACTTCGCCGCGCTCGCGTACTGCACGTAGATCACAGCATGGCCGGACGTGAACCCGCCGGTGGTAGCTGTCACCTGCTGATCCGAATTGCGACGGATCGTTCGCGACCCCGGCTGCACATTGATGCTGTAAAACGCGTGGACCGACTGGTCCTTTCCATAGCTGCCCCAAAGCAGCGAAGTGCCGTAGCCGAAAATGCCCGGCCCCCAGAACACCAGATAAACCAGCACACCCGCCGCGGCCGCGGCCAAAGATCCGAAACGCAGGAACAGCTTTTTGTCGATCAGCCTTTCCGGCTCGGCCTGACGCGCAATCACCAGCGCGTCTTCGGCCAGCAGAGGCAGAAACGGATCGCCGGCGTTATCGCGGGAACGCTCGGTGAACGTGAGCAGGCGCTGGTCGAAGCCCGGATGCCGCTGTTCCACTTCGCGCGCGGCCCGGCGCCGGTTCATACGCATCAGCGGAATCACCAGCACCAGCGCGGCCGCGCCGCCGATGCCCAGAAACAGCACGAATCGGCCGAAAATCAGGCTCGTCGGAGAGAAGGCAATCTCCATGAGCACCGCCACGATGAGCACAGTCAGAATCAGAGCCGCGCCCGCAATGGCCGCGGCGCCGCGCGTCCAGGTAAACAGACGGAGCCTTCGCTCCAGCCGGTCGAGATATTGCGCAAGGCCTTCCAGTGGATTCATGCCGCTTCCTTATCGACCGTGGCATGCGCCGCGGTCATGTGCCGATTTCCCAGAACCGATTCCGCAACCGCCAAAATGGCCAACATCGCCAGCACGTACAACCACAATTCCGCACGATCATCGCGCGTCGTTTCCGAAGCCGCGCCCGATGGCCCCGACTTAGGGGCTATCCCCGTATTCTTCCATAACTGGATCGTCTCCGGGGCGAGAACCGCGAAATCGGACTCGCGCCGGTCCGCATTCACCGCGGCCAGCTCCTCGCGGCCATTGGCCCGACGGATGTCGAAGAAGCCCTCCGACGGGAACTGAAAGGTTCGCGCCTTGGTCGATTCGCCCAGCGTCAGCAGGCGTTTGTCATTGGCGCCGACGATCTCCACGGGCACGCCCTGCTCTTTCGCCGTGCGCAGCTCGACGTACGATCCCACCTTGTAATTCGCCGGAGCCGTGCCGATGCCGCCCATCTGCGCGGCCGTCTCGTCGATAAACGGCAGCCACACGGGCGCCAGCGGCAGGTCGCTGGCAATGTTATCCAGCGCCGAAGTAAACACCAGCGCATGCCCCTCGCCGATCTTGCGGTCGATGAACAGCGGCGAGCCGTCCGACAGCGTCGCGGCCACCCGCAGGTTCGGCGCGGTCTGCGGCAACTGCAGCTTGACCACCTGGTAAAATTCCACACCGCCCCAGTTCTGCGCGCGCGCAAACGAGGGGTAGGAAGTGTCCACCGAAGCCACGCTCAACAGCGAATCCTGGCCGGGCACGATGCTGCGCATCCCCATCACCTGAAGATCCGCGATCGGCAGATGCCGGCCCGGCGTGGCGTTCTTGCCCAGCATCAGCAGCACCGACCCGCCCGCCTGCACGTATTTTTCGAGCGAATCGGTGAAGCGTTCCGACATGGGTCCGGGATCGGACAAAATGACGAACGCGTACCTCGAAACATTCAAACCGCCCGTCTGATTGCCGACCACGGATTCAAGGTTGAATGCCGGCTCCGACGAAGAATCGAGCGCCGTCTTCACGTACAGCGGACTCAGCGTATCGCCGTCGGCATGAACGATCAGCGCCGGCTTCGGATCCGCACGCTCGACGGAAAACAGCCAATGGTCGTCCTGCGGAAACGAATCGGCGCCATCGATCCGCACCTCGCAGCGCGTCAGACCGTACGGCGCATCGAGCGTGAGAAATTCCACGGTCGCGCGGCCGTTCGCCGGAACCTTGACGGATTTGGTCTCGACCACCCTGCCGTTCGCCAGCAGCGTGACGTTGCGCGTCGCCTCGGGCGTATCGAAACCGGCGATGGTCGCGACGGTCCGCACCTTCTTGGTGTCGAACACGCGGCGCGGCGCTTCCACATTTTCGACAGTCCAGTTTGGTATCGGAGCCGAGGCCACCGAGTGAAGATCGAGTTTCGTGCCGTCCGCCAGTTTCGCGTCGGAGAAGCTCGTGGGCCACGAGGATTTCTGCAGATCCGTAAACACCTCGGCGACCACGTTGGCGTGGTAGCTCTCCGCGGTCGAACGCAGCGCCCGTGAAAGCTCGGCGTAGGAACTGGCATCGTCGCCCGCATCGAGCGACTGCACGGCCGCGCGCAGCGCCTGCTTGTCCTGCGTCATGTCGGTGAGCAGTTTCGCCGGACCGCCGAACGTAATCACCTGGCCGCGGTCGTCCGCGTGCATCGCGTTGATCTGATCGAGAGCAGATTTCTTCGCCGAGGCAAACCGGTCGCCCTCGCGCATGCTGAACGAGTTGTCGATCGCGAAGACCATCGTGCGTCCCGTGCCGGCCTGAGCGATCGTCGTCGAATGCATATACGGTCTGGCAAATGCCAGCACGAGCAGGGCCACGAACAGGCAGCGCATTGAAAACAGCAGCAGATACTTCAGCCGGCGGTGCTTGATCGAACTCTGCGTCCGCCGCTCGAAGAACATTAGCGAGCTGAAGGGAATCGGCTTCTGCTTGTACTGCCGAAGCAGGTGCACATAGACCGGCAGGCCGATCGCGGCGAGCCCGGCAAAAAACCATGGAGCGAGGAAACCCAACTACATCCTCCTCTGGCGCAGCGCCAGAAAATTGCGCAAGCCCTCATCCAGAGGTTTGGCGGTGTTCATGAAAAAGTAATCGAGACCGGCGGCGCGCGATTTCTCCGCCAGATTGCGCAGATGCTCGTCGATCTTCGTCCGGTATTCGTTGCGCGCGTAGTCGGGAGAAACCTCGATGGCGGTTTCGTCTTCCACGTCCTGCAGCAGCACGGGGTCGCGGAACTTCGGCGCCAGTTCGTTCGGATCGAGCACGTGGAACAGCACCACTTCGTTCCCGCGGTATCGCAGCGGCTCGATCACCTTCACGATCTGTTCCGGCTGCTCGTAGAAATCGGAAATCACAACCACGATGCCGCGGCGCTTCAGGAACTGCTGAAAATGGATGAACGGTTTCGAGAAATCCGTGCGCGATCCGCCTTCCGCCTTTTCAATGGCGTGCAGGATGCGCATCAGCTGGCCCTGGCGCGTCGACGGCGCGATGTAGCCCGAAACGTCCTGATCGAAGACGATGAGACCGGTCGCGTCGCGCTGCTGCGAGGAGAGATACGCGAGCGACGCCGCCACAAAGCGCGCGTAATCGATCTTGCGCACCTTGCCCGATCCGTACGTCATCGACGCGCTGGCGTCGAGCAGGATCAGCAGCTGCATGTTCGTCTCGCCTTTGAATCTCTTCAGATAGAGACGCTCGCTGCGGGCGAAGACGTTCCAATCGATATGCCGCAGATCGTCGCCCTGCGCGTACTGCTGATATTCGGCGAATTCCTGGCTGAAGCCGAATTTGGGCGAGCGGTGCAGACCCGCGACGAAGCCGTCCACCACCGTCTTCGCGATCAGATCGAGAGACGAAATGGATGCCAGAACGGCGGGATCGAGGAACTGTTGCAGCATCGCTCACTCAGCTTTCGGGAAAAAAACA
>JASHSD010000830.1 GCA_030036985.1 Bryobacteraceae bacterium | reverse complement strand
GAACGTGTACTGGGAGATCGACTGGTTTGTCCGGGAACGCCTCATCCGGCATCTGCAACGGCGCAGCCAGAGACCGTTTCGACCACCGGCAGGAGTGAGCTGGTTGGACTTCTTTCAACGGATGGGACTGGTGAAGCTGACGCGCCTTACCCCGCAAGGACCCGCATGTGCCTGACCAGGATCTTCAGGAGAGCCGGACGTGGGAAATCTGCATCTCCGGTTCGACGAGGGAGGGGAGTCCTTGCGACCCCCTCCTGCTCTACCGGCTCGGAAACACGTTGCGGCTCGGAAACACGTTGCCATATCGCTCCCTCGCGGTCGCGGCTCAGAAGCGCGTTGCGGCTCAGAAGCGCGTTGCGGCTCGGTAACGCGATTCTTTACTGCGCCGCCGGTTCGAATTCTTCGTTGAGCCAGCTTACGAACGCGTCCAGATCCTGTTTCCGGCCGAGGAAATTCCGCACGAGCGTGTTCGCGGATTCCGATCCGCCCGGCTCCAGCACCTGGCCCTTGTAACGCTGCGGCCCGCTGCCGGCAAGCAGATTCCGCTTGTCGAACTGAACGAAGAAATCCTCCGCGATTTCCTTGTCCCAAAGATAGGTGTAATAGGCCGAAGAGTAACCGCCGAGGTGCGTGAACGACGCGCACATATGCGTGTCCTCCGTCTGCACCGTGTAGCTGTAGCGGTCGAGATCGCGCATGCAGGTGACGTCGATATCGGTGTCCTCGGGCTTGCCTTTGTAGAGGTCGTAGGAGACGGCGGTGTAGGCGTTCTGGCGCGTGGTCCAGATGCCGCGGGCGAACGCGGAGGCGCGATTCATGCGCGCCACCAGATTGGCCGGGATGCCGAATGATGCCAGCACCTGCGGGCTGCGCATCCATTCTTCCAGCATCTGCGACGGGGCCTCGACGAAATCCGATTCCATGGTGATGCCGCTGATTCCCGCCCAAGGCTGCTGACCGCCGATGATCCAGTGCATGAGATGGCCGAATTCGTGGAAGAACGTGACCACGTCGTCATACTCCATGAAGCCGATATCGGTGGCCGTCGGCGCGGGCAGATTGCAGACGAGAATGGCCTCGGGCAATTGCCTGCCGCGGATGCCGTCCAGCACCGGCGCCATCTCGGCGTGACTGTATTTGCCGGGGCGCGGATGCATGTCGAGATAGAAACGTCCGATCATTCTGCCGTGGTCGAGCACGTCCCAGGTCTCGACCGAGGGATCCCACGACGGAACGTTTTTCTCCTGACGAAAGGTCACCTGAAAGAGTTTCGCCGCGGTATCGAGCACCACCTGCTTCGTCTTCTCATAGGGCAGAAAAGGCCTGACGGATTGCGAATCGAAATCGAATTTCGCGCGCCGAACCTGCTCCTCGAGATAAGACATTTCGTAATCGTTGAGGCTGTGGGCGGCGGGATCGGTCCGCTTCTTCTCGTCGAGAAGCATGGCGACTTCCTTTTCGGCCACCGGCTGCGCGGCCTCGTCGATCTCCTTTATGAAATCGGCGATCGCCGAGCCCTTCACGATCATCTTGTCGGCGGCATTGTAATCGGCCCATGAATCGTAGCCGAGCAGAGTGGCGATCTCGTAGCGCGTTTTCATCATGTTCCGCAGCACTTCCATGTTTTTCGGATAGGCGCGGTCGTTGAAGGCTTCGAAGAGGCGCTTGCGCAGGTCGGCGCTCTTGGCGAATTTCATGGCCGGCAGATAGTCCGGATAATCCGTGGTGATGCGGATCATGCCGTCTTTGCCGGGCTTGTGGCGATCGATGTAATCCCGCGGCAGGCCGTCGAGTTCGGCGGCGCTCGATACCGTGACGGTGTTGACGCTGTCGGAGATGTTGCGGTCGAACATCGACTGCTCATCGGTCAGTTCGTCGTTCAGCTTTTTCAGCTTCGCGCGCGTGGCTTCATCTTTATCGACGCCGGCCAGCCGGAATTCGAGCGACTGGCGCTTCACGTAATAGCGCGTGGCGGCATCGGCGTGGGTGAGATCGATCGCTACCAGGGCGTCGTAAACTCTGCGGTTCAGGGACAGCGCGGTGGCGGCGGCGCTGACCTTGCGCACCATCACGGTGGCGGCGTCGCGGTAACCCTTGTCGGGATGCACCTGCTGCATCAGGGAGGCGAAGTAGTTGGCGCTGTCGAGCGATTGAATCGCGTCGTCGTAGGGCCGCAGAGTGTTCTCGATGGTGTGCGGTCCTCTGACGGCGGCGAGGCGATCGATCGATTGCTGCGCGGCGGCGAGCCGGGTGTCTTCGATCCTTTCAAAGGCCGCGACGTTGGGTTTCGCGCTCCAGATCGGCGGTTGGGATTTGGGAATTTCCTGGGCCGCGGCCAGAGCGGCAAATGAAAAAAAGACGGCGACGCGCTTATGTGCGCGGCTCGCAAAGCTCTGACGAGCCGAATACTCCATTCATCGATTATCCCCCGAATTTTCGGAACAGCCTGCCGAGGGGATCGAAGAAGCGGTCGACCACCCGCTCCTTCAGCGGAATGATTCCGTTGTCGGTGATGTGAATGCTCTCCGGACAGACCTTCGTGCAGCATTTGGTGATGTTGCAGAGGCCGATGCCCTGGCTTTTGCGCAGATCGGGAAGGCGGTCGTCGGCATCGATCGGGTTCATTTCCAGCTGCGCGGTGTAGATCATGAAGCGCGGGCCGATGAATTCGCCGTGCATGTGGTGATCGCGCAGAACGTGGCAGACGTCCTGGCAGAGGAAGCATTCGATGCACTTGCGGAATTCCTGGGGGCGATCGACGTCGGCCTGGCTCATGCGCCACGAGCCGTCCGGCGCGTCCGGTTTGCGCGGCTTGAATTTGCGGATGGTCTTCTTGACTTCGAAGTTCCAGGAGACGTCGGTGACCAGATCCCGAATCAGCGGGAAGGTCTTCATCGGCTCGATGCGCACGGGCTTGTCGAGCGGAATCTGGTTGAGGCGCGTCATGCACATCAGCTTGGGCATGCCGTTGATCTCGGCCGAGCACGAACCGCACTTGCCCGCCTTGCAGTTCCAGCGCACGGCCAGATCGTTCGCCTGCTCGGCCTGTATCTGGTGAACGGCGTCGAGCACGACCATGCCGTCGGAGATCGGCGTGGTGTAATCCTTGAACTCGCCCGATTCGCGAGTGCCGCGCCAGATCTGAAAAGTCGCCGTCGCCATTTACTTCATCTCCTCGATAATCTGTTTCATTTCGTCGGTCATGGGCGGCAGCGGTTCGCGCGTCAGCTGCATGGAGCCGTCCTGCGCACGGCGGATCACCTGATTGAATTTCGCCGCTTCGGGATCCTTGGTGGGATAGTCGTCGCGGAAATGAGCGCCGCGGCTTTCCTTGCGTTCGACGGCGCTGCGCGCCAGCGCTTCGGAGACGGTGAGCAGATTGCGCAGATCGAGCGCGGTGTGCCAGCCGGGATTGTATTCGCGATTGCCGGTCACTGAAACGTTCGCCGCCAGCTTTTTCATCTCGGCGAGCTCTTCGATGGCGCGGCGCATCTCCTCTTCGCGCCGGACGATGCCGACCAGATTCTGCATCATCTCCTGAAGCTTGTGCTGGACTTCGTAAGGCGGGACGCCGCCTGTATGGTTGAACGGTTCGAGCGCCTGACGCGCGATCCGGTCGACCTGATCCGGATTGACGACGGCGGCGCGGCTTTCCTTCGCGAATTTCGCGGCGTGTTCGCCCGCGAGTTTGCCGAAGACGAGAAGGTCTGAAAGAGAATTGCCGCCGAGGCGATTGGCGCCATGCAGTCCGGCGGCGCATTCGCCCGCCGCGAAAAGGCCGGGCACGTCCGACATCTGCGTATCGCCGTTGACGCGCACGCCGCCCATGACGTAGTGCATCGTCGGCCCGATTTCCATCGCCGTCTGGGTGATGTCGACATCGGCGAGCTGTTTGAACTGATGGTACATGCTGGGCAGCTTGCGCTTGATGTGCTCGGCGGAGTTCGGGATTTTTTCCTTGATCCAGGCGATATCGAGGAACACGCCGCCGTGCGGGCTGCCGCGGCCTTCGCGCACTTCGCGCACGATGCAGCGGGCCACGTGGTCGCGCGTGAGCAGTTCCGGCGGGCGGCGCGCGCTCTTGTCGCCGATGACGTAGCGCCAGCCTTCTTCCGGAGTGTCGGCGGTCTGCGATTTGTAGTTCGCCGGAATGTCGTCGAACATGAAGCGCTTGCCTTCGCTGTTGCGCAACACGCCGCCTTCGCCGCGGACGCCCTCGGTAACAAGGATGCCGCGCACGCTGGGCGGCCAGACCATGCCGGTGGGATGGAACTGCACAAACTCCATGTCCATCAGAGCCGCGCCGGCGCGGTAGGCGAGCGACTGGCCGTCGCCCGTGTACTCCCAGCTGTTGCTGGTGATCTTGAACACGCGGCCGATGCCGCCGGTGCCGAGTACGACGGCCTTGGCCGTGAAAAGCTTGAAGCGGCCGCGCTCGCGATCGTAGCCGAAGGCTCCGGTCACGCGCCCGGCATCGGTCAGGAGATCGAGAATGGTGTGCTCCATATGCACATCGATGCCGAGGTGGATGCCGTGGTCCTGGAGGGTACGGATCATTTCGAGACCCGTGCGGTCGCCGGTGTGCGCGAGGCGCGGATAGGCGTGGCCGCCGAAGTTGCGCTGCAGGATTTTGCCGTCTTTGGTGCGATCGAAAATGGCGCCCCAGGCTTCGAGTTCGTGGACGCGGGCGGGGGCCTGTTTGGCGTGCAGTTCGGCCATGCGGGGATTGTTCAGGTACTGGCCGCCGCGCATCGTATCGGCGAAATGGACGCGCCAGTTATCGCGGTCGTCGACATTGCCCATGGCGGCCGCCATGCCGCCTTCGGCCATCACGGTGTGGGCTTTGCCGAGCAGCGACTTGCAGATGAGCCCCACCTTCACGCCCGCGCTCGAAGCTTCGATGGCCGCGCGCAGACCCGCGCCGCCGGCGCCGATCACGAGCACGTCGTAATCGAATTGCTGATATTCGGCCATTTATTAGAAAAGTCTCCAGTCGTGCCAGATGCTCATCGCGCACATGCGGACATAGAAGTCGGTGAAACCGACCCAGAAGAGGCTGAACCAGGCGAAGCGCATGTGGCGGGCGTTGAGGCAGCTTACACAGTCATAGGCTTTTTTACGGACGGGCGATCCGGACATCACGTCTTTGATGCCGCCGATGAGATGCCGGAGAGAGTGGCAGCCGAAGGTATAGCAGGCCAGCAATACGACGTTTACCAAAAGCACCAGCGAGCCGATGTTGACGTGGAAACCGTCGGGCCAGTTCATAAAGCCGTCCCATGCGTCTTTCGAGAGAAGGCCGATGAAGATGACCGCGAGATACATGAAGTAGCGATGGATATTCTGGATGATCAGGGGGAAGGTGCGCTCGCCCCAGTAAGTCTTGCGTGGTTCGCCGACCGCGCAGTTGGGCGGATCGGCCCAGAACGCTTTATAGTAAGCGCCGCGGTAGTAATAACAGGTGACGCGGAATCCGCCGGGCGCCCAGAGAATCAGGAAGGCGGCGGAAAAAGGCAGGAAGGCGGGGAACCAGGCCGGCTTGGGTCCGAACCACGCCTGCGCCGATCCGAACAACTCGGGCGAATACATGGGTGAAAGATACGGGCCGAAGCGATAAAAAGCGCCCTGGTAAGCGGCCCATGTCGAGTACACGATGAACGCTCCCAGACCGAGGAAAACGGCCAGGGGCTGGATCCACCAGGTCGCCGGGCGCGAGGTGGCGCCGAACCGCCCCTGTACGAGCGGCACATCTATCTGTGGCATAGAAATTCCAGTCTATCGAACGGGTTGTGTTGGCCTCGGGTGCGCGACGTAAATGGAACCTGGAAACGGGATCCTTACCGAGCCGCGACCGTGAGGGAGCGGTCGCCGGGGACCAGGACAAGCCGGGAACGAAAATGAAAACGCCCCGGAACGCGCGAAGGTAATGAAGTACCTCATTCCCGCTTCAGAATCAACCTGCGCACCGCTTCCTTAACGGTCGCGGCTCGGTAAGGCGTATGTCGCGCACCCGTCGTCTTGTACATGATCAGCGAATTCGGGGAATTCATGCGGCGCGAGCGCAGGCAATAAAAGCCGTCAACACCGATGGCCGGCCGTCGTTCAGCGTGATATTGTAACGTCGATCAAAGGCTTTGATATGGCCAGCATCAAACAACGCGCGTTTGCATGTCTGTTCGTAACGTTGGCGAGCGCGCCCGCATTCGCCCAAGTGGATTTTTCCGGGGAGTGGGCGCCTCTGTATCACGAGGATGGTCCCGAGCGTCTGCCCGGGCCTGAACTTGGCGATTACACGGAGCTGCCGATCAATCAGGCGGCGCGCATGCGGGCGGACAGCTATGACGCGGACCGCATCTCGGTGGTCCCCGAATATCAATGCCGGCCGCATGGGGCCGACTACGCCATGCGCGGCTTGGGCAACCTGCGCATCTCGCGCGAATACGACGAGGCTACGCAGAAGCTGATCGCGTTTCACACGCACATGCTGGCTTGGGACAGTGAGCGCACCATCTGGATGGACGGGCGTCCGCATCCGCCCGCTTACGCGGACCATACGTGGCAGGGCTTTTCGACAGGCGTGTGGGAAGGCAATATGCTCACCATCACGACCACGCACCTGAAGACGAATTATCTTCGGCGCAACGGCGTTCCGCGGAGCGATAAAGCCACGCTGACCGAGCATTGGATCCGGCATGGCGACTACCTGACCGTGATCACGGTGATCAACGACCCGGTTTTTCTGACCGAACCGCTGGTGCGCAGCGATAACTGGTTTCTGGATCCGGGGCAGGCGATCGGCGTTTTCGGATGCGAGTACGATCCGGAAGTTCCGAAGCCTGAAGGCACGGTGCCGAACCATCTGCCGGGGACGAATCCGTTTCTGACGGAGTTCGCTCATTATTACGGATTGCCGGAAGACGCGGTGCGCGGCGGGGCGGAGACACTCTATCCCGAATACAGGCAGAAGATGAACGGCAAGTACAATCCGCCGGCCAAGTGTACGCGTTACTGCACGTGTACGACGTTATTTAATTGCAACCTGGATTCGAAATGAAGCTGTTTTTCTGTTTGTTACTGGCCGCGGCGTTCATGCAGGCTCAGCAGAACGACGCAACCCAGCTGCACATCCTGCCGGTGCAGGGTGGCGTTTACATGCTGGTGGGCGCGGACAGCAACACCACGCTGCAGGTGGGCAAAGACGGAGTGCTGGTGGTGGATACGCAGGCGGCGCAGATGGCGCCGAAGGTGATCGCCGCGATGCGCAC
>JASHSD010000829.1 GCA_030036985.1 Bryobacteraceae bacterium | reverse complement strand
CGGCGTGGAAAGATCCCGCGCCGGGAGTTCCCTGCCGAAAGCGGGAGCCAGCCGCCGCTGTAATGCGACCGCCACCGCTTGGGAAGACGGCGCCGCCATGGTTTGGGAGGATGCCGAAGACGGCCGCCACATCAGGAATGCCCGCATCAGCCGGATCTCGCTTTGGTGGAACGCGCGCAAAACGGGTCGCGTCCGCTTCGCGCGAATGACAGGTTCCTCCGCTGTATGGCGCCGCGGGACAGCGCCCTTTGCGCTGTCCGGGCGCATCGGTTTTTCGGCGCTTTGTTGCTAACGGGTTTCGTTTTTTCACGGAAAGCGCGTTCCGACCTTAATACTTTACTTCAGAATCGGGGACTCTGACGTGGTTTCATATAAAATATGCGCGCGATTTCCAGGGAATTGAGGTAGTATCATGTACTGAGCCGGCGGTTGCGGGATTCATGAGCGACGCGGAGCGAAAACTGAGAACGGTATACCTTAGCGACACCACCCTGCGGGACGGCGAACAGATGCCGGGCGCGGCGCTGAATCCGGATGCCAAGGTGGAAATCGCCGGGCTTCTGGCGGAAGCCGGGCTGAGTTCGATCGACGCCGGATTTCCCGCCTGCGGAGCCGAAGAGGTCGAGGCGATCCGGCGAATCGTTCGTTCGGAGCCTGTTCAGGTGAAGTCGGCGCCTGCGATTTCGGCGCTCTGCAGGACAGTCCGGCGCGACATCGATCTTGCGTGGGAGAGTCTGGAGGAGGCCCCTCGCGGCAAGCGCAGCGTGAGTCTCTTTATCGGAACGAGCCCGCTGCATCGCGAATACAAGCTCCGCCTCACCGCCGACGAGATCCGGGGGATCATACGGGAAACGGTGGAATACGCACGGGAGCGATTTGAATCCGTGTGTTTCAGCCCGGAAGACGCAAGCCGGACGGAGCCGGATTTATTGTGCGATTTCTACCGGATTGCGATTGATTCGGGTGCCACGGTGATTGGTTTTCCGGATACTGTGGGAATTCTTACGCCGGAGCTGGTGAAAGAGCAACTCAAGCGGATTTTTGACGGCGTATCCAACCTAGGCAAAGCGGCAATGGCGGCACACTTCCACAACGATTTGGGTCTGGCGACCGCGAATACGCTTACCGCGCTCCGCATGGGCGTGCCGATCGCGCAATGCACGGTAAACGGTCTGGGTGAGCGGGCGGGTAACACTTCGCTCGAAGAAGTCGTGATGGCGATCGCGCTGCACGGACCTGTTCTGGGGCTGCGGACTCTGGTGGATGCCGCGAAGCTCTGGAATCTGAGCCGGCGCGTATCGGAACTGACGGGCATTCCGGTTGCGGCGAACAAGCCGGTGGTCGGCAGAAACGTATTCGAGACCGAGGCGGGCATTCATCAGGATGGTCTTCTGAAACATCCGGACACGTATCTGCCATTCCGTCCGGAAGCGGTGGGCGCGCCGGGAATCCGGCTGGTGCTGGGCAAGCACAGCGGGCGGGCCGCGTTCTCGGAGCGGCTGGAGTCATTGGGGTGGAAGCTTAGTTCCGGCGAACTGGACCTGGTGGTCGATTTCGCCAAGGCGGCAAACAAGGACGCATGGCGGGACGAGGAAACGCTGCTGCGCGGCGCTGTAGCGGCGGCCATGGTGCGCTGATTCCCGCGGACTGAAAGGGAAAACATATGACCGGCGAACAACAGGCGGCATCGACACCGACAAAACACGAAGCTCACGTCCGCTACACCGCGGATGCCTACGACACCTATACGGCGCAGTTCGTTTCCCGTTTCGACGATGTGCTCGCCGAGCGCGTGCTGGAGGAGGCGATCCCGCGCATGCCCGGGGCCACGCTGCTCGACGTGGGTACCGGGACCGCCCGGATACTGGTTCACCTAGCGCGCATGCGGAATCTTTCGGGGCTGCGCCTGGTGGGAAGCGACGTATTCGAAGACATGATCCGCCGGGCAGAACAGACGGTGGCGGAAGCCGGATTCGCGGACAGAATCGAACTGAGGATCGACGACGTTCACACCATGCAGCTGCCGGATGGCTTCGCCGATATTGTCATCAGCCGCTCCACCATACACCACTGGAAGGATCCGCGGAAAGCTCTGCGGGAGATTTTCCGGGTGCTGAAGCCGGGCGGCATCGCGATGATCCACGACGTGCGGCGCGATCCGGCTCCCGAGGCCATCGAGGAGTTCAATCGCCTCCGCGCGGAGGCCGGAATCGGCCCCTCGTTTCTGGACGAGAAGTTCACCGCCGCGGAGGTGCGGGGGATGCTGGCCGATGCGGGTCTGGCCGACTACGCTCAAGTCTACCGGCCCGAGCGGGGCCTGATGGCCCTCGGCTTCGCGGTGGAAATGCACAAACCGGCGGCGATATCTCACCAAATTCCGGACGCAATTGCATGAATCGGAGCGCCGGCAGCGATATGTTGCCTGGATGTCGCACGAATGTCGTACCTATTTTTAAAGAAATTCCGGGCGTCTTCGGTATTGACACTGGAAATGCGCAGTTGCTAAGCTCATCCTGGGCTTTGAGGGCGGACTAAAATACAATGTGGAGTTTTCTGCTTGGCGCCGCCGCGGGTTATTTCGTTTTGAATAACGGGCCTCTTCTGCGGCGGGCCTTGGCATCGACGATCGTAAAGACCGAACGGGGGCTGGGGGCGGCCGGCAAGGAAGCGAAGCGCACCGGCGCACGAATTGTCGAGGACGTTCAGGATATCCTGGCGGAGGCTGCCGCCGAGCGGGAGGCGGATCGATTGCGAAACATCGCCCGGCCGGTTTCATCCGATCACAACCTGAACGTTAACTGACCAGCTTGCGGTAATTCAATCAGAAAAGGAAAAATCCAACGATGGTTATTCGTATCCCTGGTATCAAATGGAACAGTTTCGCCGTAGGCGCCGCCGCGTCGCTCGTGGGCGGTTCGGTCCTTCATTCGGCTCTCGTTATGGTTGCCAAGGCCGGTATGGGCGCGGCGTCAACGGCTCAGGACGTTTGGACCCAAGCTTCGTCCGAAATGGCGCGCGCGCGGGCAGAGGCTGCGCAACCGGCCAATTCCGGCAAAACCGAGGAGCTTATGGCCGAGTTGCGCGCGCTGAGATCGGATATCGCCGCTGTAAAGACAAAGGTCGGCCTGTCCTGAACTTTCCCCGAAACTGAAAACCCACTGCGTTCAAGGGAGACCGTGTCCGGTTCTCAGTCGATTTCCGGGAGGCATGCCTGAGGGTTCAGGTTCGATCCTCGATCCGGGGGCGTCTGCGCGTCATCGTACCCGCTATCGTCGACATTCCGAATCTGGCGTTGTCCCTCCAGCAACGGATGCGGGGAGTAAACGGCGTCCGCTCATGTTCGACCAGCGCCGTCACAGGCAGTGTACTGGTCGAATACGATCCTCGGCTCGGTGAAACTCAGGTTCTGAATATCGTGCGGGAACAGCTGGAACTGGCCCGCACGGCCCCTGCTCTCCCTGAGGCTGCCCGGGAGTCGTGGATCCCGCTCCCAGGGGAGAATCCCTTCCTCAGCTTTCTTCGGTACAGCCCCAAGCACAACGGCCTTGTGCAGTCGGCGGTAACCGTCGCGTTCATCGATCGCTTGTTCGAGGCGGCTCCGCCCGCCATGATCGGCGCCGGGGTGGATGTGCTTTCGCGCGGCCCGCAATCGTTCATCGCCCGTCTCGGGTTTAAAAGCTTCTCCTCACAACTTGGTTTTCTGGGAGCCGCCGGCGCGGCGGTGTGGATGCTGGATTCGTTTTTCTCGTATCTGCATACAACAACCTCGGACCGCCTCGCGCTCGCAATCCAGGACGATCTGCGCAATGAGGTTTACCGGCATCTGCAGGATCTCGATCTGGCGGTGATCGAACGCCGCCCGGTTTCGGACTGGATCGGGATTCTCGACGACGACATCACGCGCGTCGGAAAGTTCATCGCGTTGGGGGTGGACCCGATTATTACGATCGCCGCAAACGCGATTATCGTCTTCACGACCTTCTTCACGTTCTCTCCGGTTCTGGCGGCGGCGCATCTGGCGCTGGCTCCGGTAATTTGGCTGATCTCGCGCGGCATGCTGAGCCGCATCCTGAAGCGCTATGAAGCCATGCAGGAGAGCGAGGGGCGGCTCTCGGCAATGCTGCACGGCAACGTCGCGGGGATGGCGACGATCGCGAGCTTCACGCGCCAGGACTACGAAGCCGAGCGGGTGCGGCGGGCCGGCGAGGAATGGTCGCAGGCGATGAGGAGCGTTGGCGAGCTGAGCGCACTTTATACGCCCTCGATTCAGCTTGCCGTGGGAGCAGGATTTCTGAGCACGCTGGTCTGGGGCGGCATCCTGGTTTATCGAGGGCAGTTAACGGTGGGCGCATATAACTCAATGGGCTCGGCTTCGCTGCGTCTGCTGGCGGCGCTTGGGCGGCTGGGCATGACGTCGGAGCAGTTCCAGCGCGCCAACGTCTCGATGATGCGGGTGATCAAAACGCTGCAGCGCCAGCCCGCCGTTTCGGGAGGCGCCGCGCAGCTCAGTCCGGAAGCCGCGCGCGGGAATATCGTGTTCGACGATGTGCGGTTCGCTTACAATCCCGAAACACTGGTCCTGAAGGGGATCAGCCTGGTCATTCCGGGCGGAAAAACGACCGCGCTCGTAGGGCCGACGGGCGCCGGCAAGACGACCGTTCTCAAGCTGCTGCTGCGTTTTTACAACGTGCTCTCCGGATCGATCGGCATAGACGGGATCGATATCCGGAGTCTCGATCTGAATTCGCTCCGGGGCAATATGGCGCTGGTGCCGCAGAATACGTTTCTGTTCAGCGGAACGGTCAGAGCAAACATCGCATACGCGAATCCGGACGCCACGGACGAGGCGGTCCGGGAAGCGGCGCGCGTGGCCGGAGCGGATACCTTCATCGAAGAGTTGCCCCAAGGCTACGACACGCCCATGACGGAGCGCGCGCTGCAACTCTCCGGGGGACAGCAGCAGAGAATCGCGATCGCGCGGGCGGTGCTCTCGAATCGCTCAATCCTGCTGTTCGATGAGGCAACTTCGGCGGTCGATTTCGAAACCGAAGCCGCCATTCAGCATTCGCTCCGGGAGGCCGCGCGGGGGCGCACCATCGTTCTGATCGCGCATCGTCTTTCGACGGTGCGGAATGCGGACCTGATCTATGTGCTCGATGAGGGCGGTGTCCATGAGCAAGGCCGTCACGAAGACCTGATCAGGGCCAACGGGCTTTACGCGGCGCTGTGGCGAATCCAAATGGGCGAGACCGCCGAGCCCCCCACTGTGGAGCCCTCGACTGTGGAGACGGAGCCAACTCCGGCTTCTCTTTCCTCCACTGAGGAAGCCTCCACTGAGCGAGCCTCCGCCGAGCGAGCGCAGGAAGCTGAGCAGCCGGTCGCCGACGAGGGTGACCGCGAGGCTGCCGACGAACAATCCGAGCAGCCGGCCGCGATCGAAGAACCCGAGCAGCCGCCCGCAGCCGAAGAGATCAGCGAAGAGACCAGGCAGCCCGAGGCGCCCGCGGAAGAGGATCAGGCAGGGCCCGCGCCGGCTCGTCACCCCGCCGCCGGGGCGGAGAAAGCCGCGGCCACGAAGAAGAAACGCGATGCCGGGCGGGCGCGGAAAAGAACTCCCGGAGGGCATCCGAACAGATGACGAATTCAGAGCCCTGGGTACTTGGCCTCGCCTCCTCGCACAACGGCGCCGCATGCCTCCTGCACGGAGATCGCGTGGTTGCGGCGATACAGGAAGAGCGGCTGCTGCGCATGAAGCGCGCCGAAATCCACGCCGGTGAGAGTTCCTTGGCCGTTCAGTATTGCCTGAATGCAGGGGGAATCACGGCCGCCGATCTCGACGCCGTGGTGAACTGTCCCACCGAACCGGCCGATTCGGTGTGGATGGACCTCTCGCTGAACCCGGATCTCAGAGTCGCGCGCCACGACACGCCCGTCTTCACCATGGGCCACCATTTGGGGCACGCCGTCGGGGCCTTCGCGCAGAGCGGGTTCGAGGAAAGCGCGATCCTGGTGGTGGATGCCTCGGGTTCGCGATGGAAGGATCTCGAAGACGCGGAGCGGAAGGTGGTGATCCCGTGGCAGATTGACAGCTTCGTGGCAAAACGGCCGGAAGCGGTGTGCGAGACGATTTCGTTCTATCATGCTCGCGGAACCACGGTAACGCCTCTGCGCAAGTGGGTGTTCGAAAAGAGCCGCACGCGGGGTGCGGGAATGCGGGCGTTCGGTTCGCTGGGCGAGATGTACTCGTCGGTGGGGCGGCAGATCTTCGGATCCTATTCGGACGGGCCCGGAAAGGTGATGGGGCTTGCGCCTTATGGCGCTCCCGCGATTCCGGTTTCGGATTTCTTCCGGATTACGACCGAAGGCGAATTTGTTTTTTCCGGGAAGCTGCTCGATCGATATCGGCATGACGAGCGTTGGCCGAATCGTTCCGACGAATACCGCGACCTGGCCGCTTCCGCGCAGGAAGCCCTGGAGCAGGCGCTGTTTTTCCTCGCCGGCGAGCTCAGGCGCGTTTCGGGCAGCGCGCGGCTGTGCTTCGCCGGAGGAGTTGCGCTCAACAGCGTCGCCAACGAGAAGATCGTTGGTCTCCGCGTTTTCGACGAGCATTTCTTCATGCCGGCCGCGGAGGACAGCGGAACGGCGGTGGGGGCGGCTTACTACGGGCTTTGGAAGCTCACGAATCGCTCCTCGCGGGCCTCTCTGCGCGAGGACAGCGCGGGCCGGAAGTATTCGTGCGAAGAGGTTTCGATGGCCATCCGCGACGCGCCCGGCATTGTGGCCGGGAAGCCCGCGGATATCGCGTGCCGCGCTGTCCGGAGCCTTGCCTCCGGACAGATTCTGGGTTGGTTTGAGGGCGGCTCCGAACTGGGGCCGCGCGCGCTCGGTCACAGGAGCATTCTGTGCGATCCGCGCGGCCCCGGCGCCCGGGACACGCTGAACGGCAAGGTCAAATTCCGCGAAGGCTTCCGCCCGTTCGCGCCCTGCGTGCTGCGAGAGGCCGTGACGGAGTGGTTTGACGTCGACCCGGCGCAGTGCGACAGTCCGTTCATGATGCGGGTGATGGCGTTCCGCCCCGATAAGGCGCCGATGGTACCCGCTGTTGTTCACGTGGACGGCACCGGGCGGGTGCAGACCGTTACGGAGGAGACGCCCCGGCTCCATGCTTTGATCTCCCGGTTCTTCGCCGAGACAGGCGTTCCGATGCTGCTGAACACCTCGTTCAACGTGGCGGGCGAGCCCATCGTGGAGACGCCGGACGACGCGCTTTGGTGCTTCCTCGGCTCCGGCATGGACTGCTGCGCGATCGAAGACTATTTTGTCGAGAAGCAGCCTGGTTATCATCCGCTGCTCGATTCGGCGATCAGTATGGCCGCGGACCGGATGTCGGTTTTGATCGATGCCCGCGGCGGCTCGCTCGCCAACGGGCATGCGGCGGGTGAAGGAGGCGGCGTGACGTTCTTCAGCTCGCACGCGGATTCGCGCCTTGTGGAGCTGGAACTGAGCGATCGCTACCCTTCGTTCCACCTCCCGCCGGTCTACACGCGCTTTGTGACGCGGAACCCGCACGGGCGGGTGAAGGTAATCGCCAACCGCGACCTTCGCCCGGTGCTCGAACTGGTGGACGGCAGGCGCACGGGACGCGAGATTCTCTCGGTGATCAACTCGAACGGCCACCCGATGGCGGCGGCGCAGTTCGAGCGGCTGATTGCGGAACTGCGCCGGATGTCGCTGGTGAGTCTGAGTTCGAATCAGGTCTCGCGAGCCGACGCGGGGTGACTGGGGCGCTGAGCGCACGAGCGCTGACGCCACAGACGCGACTGAAGTCGCGTGTCCAATGTGAACTTAGTACCTCTATATCTGAATCATCGCGTTTCCTGGCAGGAAATTTTCGAGGAGTCGTGCGCGGAGCAATATCCACGGGCCTTTGGGTGTACTTTGGCATGAGGTCCAACTTTTCAAAAACTGCTCCCTGTTTGGTTCCGGCTATGCCGGGTTAGGACGTCACCAAATAACCAATCCTTTTGCGAAAAACCGCTTGCTTGCGCGCGCGGCTCGGAATGGGCTTCTGAGCCACGACCGCAAGGGAGTGGTTGAACGGGTTATTCTGCGACAGGTATTTAAGCTACTTTCCGGCGCAAAAATGAGGATCCAAGTTCCCGGTTTTCAACGCCGGGGTGCGTCCGCGCCTTCCCGAACGTCGAAATCCGGCTGCCCCAAGTGCGGGCGCGGCGAAGGACATCCGGTGTCGGTTCTCGCCGTTGGCTATCCCGGCGGCCGCATCCGCCAAATCAGCCTGCGCAAGGATCGGATCGCGCCTGTCAGGCGCGCCCTCGCCAACTACCAGAAGCTGAAGTCGGCCATCGAAGAGATCTGTGAGATCAATATCGAATTGCTTCGTCTGCCGGCCGATGGCGGCGCCGGTGGGGCGAG
>JASHSD010000828.1 GCA_030036985.1 Bryobacteraceae bacterium | reverse complement strand
CCGATATCCATTCGATGCCGAGAGAGGCGGGCAAGTCCTCGCGAATTCGCGCGCTGGCGATCATGCCGCGGTCGCCGACCAACACGACGCGCTGGAGACCGAATCGCTCGCGCAGCTTATGCACCGGAGTGGCGACGGTTTTGGGATCGCCGGTATTGCCTTCAAAAACGCGATTCGGCACGGCGGCCACGTACATGCTTACATTATATTACAGCTAACCATATAATTAAAGAAAATATTTAACTTTCTACATGCCTACAAAAATCCACCGAAAAACGCCTTGTTCCATCAAAGCAAATGGTTTATTGGGATTCAGCCCAAGAACTTCGGCTTAGCCGAACGTAAACGCGAACGCCTGCACTCCCGGATCGAGAAACTCGATCTCGAAGGTTCGATCCGTCGGAGCATTCTTCTGGCGAATCAGCTGATAGAGGCGATGGTCGGTGACCCGGCCGTTCCCCCGCGCATCGGTATCCACGCCGTGATCGTCTCCCGGCGCGTGTCCGTCGATGGTGACGCGGAATCGGACCGGCTTCCCGTCGGACCCGCTTCCAAGCACAAGGTGCAGGTCGCGGGCGTGAAAGCGATAGACGATTTTGCCGTGCGCGGAATTGAGTGACGCCACAGATTCGTTGTCGGTCCAATTCCCGGCAAGTCCCCATTGATTGAGCTTGAGATTATCGGGGACGGAATACACGTGGGGCGCATCCTGGGTGAACCCGCCAGGAGAAGCAAAGTTTTCCGCGCGATCGTAGCCGACATAGGTTTCAGGCGATTTAACGCCCCCGGCCGACTCCTCGAGCGCGCCGGCGCCGGAAACGGACACGAGTGCGGTCCCTTCGGGCAAAGTTCCGTCACGTTCCTTCAGCAGCACCTGAATTTCGCGCTCAGTCTCCGCGTAACCGCCCTCGCCGGAATTCTGGTGGCGAATATGGCCCGTGACATCGATGAGGTAATCGGCCGGCCAATATTCGTTGTTGAACGCGTTCCATATCTTGTAATCGTTGTCGAGCGCGACCGGGTACGTGACGCCGTAATCGCGCACGGCGTTTTTCACGTTGTCGACGTCCTTCTCGAAGGCGAATTCGGGCGAGTGTACTCCGATAACGACCAGGCCGCCGTCCTTGTACTTCTTCGCCCAGGCTTCGATATAGGGAAGCGTGCGCAGGCAATTGATGCAGGAATACGTCCAGAAATCGATCAAAACGACGTGGCCCTTCAGCGCTTCGCGAGTCAATGGCGGAGAGTTCAGCCACAAAGTGGCTCCGGATAAATCGGGCATGAGCGGCGTAGCGCCCGGCGAAGTGGAAACCGCCTTTTTCACGTGAAGGCGATCGATAAGCGATTGCTCAACGCCCGAGGTGCTTGCGAGCGACACCCGCGTCAGCAGGCCGCGGTCGAAACCCAGCGCTATGGCAGCCACACCCAGCAGTACCGCGACACCGAGAATGCCGCGTATCCAGGCCTCCGCGCCGAGAGAGCGCTTCATGGCTCTGAACACGCGCCCACCCGCCAGGAGCGCTACGGCCAGCGACGTTGCAGCGCCGAGGGCGTAGGCAATCAGCAGAATCGCGCTCTTGCGGCTTGCTCCTTCGAGCGCTGCGCCGGCGAGGATCAGGCCAAGAATCGGTCCGGCGCAGGGAGCCCAAAGCAGTCCCGTGGCGACACCGAGCAACAACGATCGCGACGGGCTTGCTTCAGTTGGCGAAGAAGCCGGCTGTGCGAGCCGCGAACCGAGCGCCACAAAGGGACGAGTCAGCCGGTCCGCCAACGCGGGCCAGAGAAGCGTCAACCCGAATATCGTCAGAACCACCAGCGCCGCGGCGCGGCCGTACTCGTTGGCGCGCACCAGCCATGCCCCGCCGGTAGTTGCGACCGTCGCAAACGCGGCAAACGTGAACGCCATGCCTGCGAGCAGCGGAAGACCGTTCTTGCGGAACGGCTGATCCGCTTTCGCAAATACAAACGGAAGAACCGGCAGGATACACGGGCTGAGGATTGTGAGTACACCGCCGAGGAAAGCAAGAACGAGCAGAATCATGGATTTGATTTATTTCGGCATCGGCATCGACACGGCCTTGACGGCGCCCCGCTCGGCGATCCAGATCGTGTCGCCTGCCGGCTCCACTCCGGTTGGCGTATTGAGTCCGTCCTTTATCACGCGAACGCCGACCTTGTCGCCATGGACCGTGATCGCGGAAATTCTCCCATTGCCGTTCTCGGCGACAAACAGCTTGCCGTTGGCGGCCCGCATCCCATCCGGCCCCTCGATCGGTTGATCCATCCGGATATCGACAAGCTGCCCCGCCTTGCCCGCGGCATCAATCGGAATCCGGTAAAAGTTATTCGAAATCACGTTGTTTACATAGAGCGTGCCGTTCAGAAAGGTTATGCCATCGACGCCGAAGAGCGCCCGGCCTTCGATGAACAGTTTCGGCGGTGGAAGCACCGGCGGGCAGCTTATATATTTTGTAGTTCGCGGTGTCGGTGATGTAGACCGCCTTGTCCGGCCCGATCGCGAAATCGTTGCAGG